>DATFXR010000178.1:0-2763 GCA_035315685.1 Vicinamibacterales bacterium
CGCATGGCAGACGCCTCCTTCGAACACCAACCCCGACAGGGCGAGAAGTCACGAACGAGCGCAGACGGACTGCATGAAGGCCGTCGAAGAATATGCAGGCGATCCGTGAAAAGTCAATAAACTGACCGATCAGAACCAGCCTGAGCTGAGCGGTGCGGCGCGCTCGTGTCGCCTGACGTCCGTTCAGCGCGCCAGCTCATCGCGGAACAATTTACCGGCGCTTTTCTCCATCATCGCGGTCCGGTCACACCGCGCGCCCATCTTGTCGGGGCCTCGCAGCGCGGTGTCAGCGACGTCCCGTGATGTCTGCGCGGTACCTCACGGCGCGGCAGGCAGTTCTGCCGGCGCACGGCGAAAGGATTCTTCATGACCAAGCGATCGCTGCAGCATCTGCTCAAGGTGAGCGCGCTGACGTCGGCGACACTGCTCGTCCTGTCGGCGCACGCCACGCTCCAGTCACGGACCGACGATCGTCAGGACCAAAGTAACCAGCGTCGCGACCGGGATGACGACGACGATGACGATCGCGGCGGCCGCAAGGGACTCGTCCCGCTGCCCACCGGCCAGTTCGTCACGCCGACGATCATCGAAGACGCAGTGCAGCAGTACTTGAATCCCGGCTTGCCTGGATACCCGAACTTCGTGGCCGGCGAAGCCGTACGGTCGCAGCTCAGCCCTGACGGATCGACGCTCGCCATCCTGACCGCAGGCCAGAACTCGCTCTACAGACCCGACGGCACGGTCGACGTCGCGAATTCGACGCAGTACATCTTTCTCTACAACGTGGACGGGGCGAACAAGGCCAATCCGCTGCTGACGCAGGTGATCAAGCAGCCGAACTCGCACGTCGGTCTGGTGTTCTCTCCGAACGGCAACACGCTCTACGCTGCCGGCGGCAACGACGACGCGGTGTACGTCTACACGAAGAGCGGCAGCGGCTTCGCGACCGCCGCGCCGATCGCGCTCGGCCACTTTGCGCCCGGCGCAACCGGCGCCGCGCGCAACAGGGGCGTTGGTCTTGGCGTGCAGCCCAACGCCAGCGGCCTCGGCATCTCTGCCGACGGCGCGACGCTGGTCGTCGCCAACAACTACAACGATTCGATCACGGTGATCGACACGGCGAACCGGACCGTTCGATACGAGCACGATCTCCGGCAGTATTTCGCCAGCAACGAAGGTCGGAGCGGCGGCGCGGGTGGCACGTTCCCCTACGCGGTGGTCATCAAAGGAAACGACACGGCGTATGTGTCGTCAGACCGTGACCGCGAAGTCGTGGTGGTCGGTCTCGGACCGACGCAGGGGCGCCTGATCAAGCGCATCAAGCTCGACGGCAACGGGCTCGGGATGACGCTCGACGCCTCGCAGACCACGCTCTACGTCGCGCAGGACAACGCCGATCAGGTCGCCGTGATCGACACCGTGAGCAACAAGGTGACGAGCAAGATCGACGCGCGCGCACCGGACGGCGTGCTGCCCGGCAAATACACCGGCGCGGCGACGTCGGCGGTGACGCTGTCGCCCGATGGCCAGACGCTGTACGCGGTGAACAGCGGCGCGAATTCCATCGCGGTCATCCCGCTCGGCGGCCGGAAGGGCAGCGCCGTGAGCGGCCTGATTCCCACGGCGTACGAGCCGCACGACATCACCTTCAGCGCCGACGGCTCGTGGATCTACATCATCAGCGGCAAGAGCATCACCGGCCCGAATCCCGGCCACCTTGCGAGCTCTACGGCCAACATCACCAGCATCATCTACCCGGGCGGCAATGCGGCCGCTGCTGCCAACGCCCGCGCCGCCAACCAGTATCAGTTTCAGTTGGAGCGCGCGTCCCTCGTCAGCGCGCCGGTCCCCACCGCACATCACCTGCGCGATTTGACGGACCAGGTGGCGGACAACAACTTCTACTCGACCAAGGCGAAACAGAAGGATCAGAAGGCGGTCGAATTTCTGAGAGGGCGGATCAAGCACGTCATCTACGTCGTCAAGGAGAACCGCACCTTCGATCAGATTCTCGGCGACCTGAACAACGGCGCGAATGCCGACCCGGATCTGACGCAGTTCGGGCAGGGACTCACGCCGAACAATCACAGCATCGCCACCAGGTTCGTGACCCTCGACAACTTCATGAACCCCGGCGACGGCAGCATGGACGGCTGGTCGTGGGCGCTGCAGGGACGGGTCACGAATACCGAGGCCCTCACGCAGCAGATCAACTACGCTGCAGTGAATCGCGGGCTGTCGTACGAATCGGAAGGCACGAACCGCAACGCGCCAGTCAATTTCGCGACCGTTGCCGGGCGCGACGCCGCGAGCGGAGTGGCCGGGACGACCAACTACAGCGCCGCGTCGGCGGCATTGCCCGGCGGCACGGCGAACCTCCTGACCGGGACCGGGAATCACGCGTCGACCGATGCGCCGTTCGGGATCGAGGACGGCTATATCTTCGACGCCGTGCTCAAGGCCGGTGGAACGGTGCGCAACTACGGCTTCCTGGTGAACAACATCG
Source organism: Vicinamibacterales bacterium (assembly GCA_035315685.1). Classification (GTDB taxonomy): domain Bacteria; phylum Acidobacteriota; class Vicinamibacteria; order Vicinamibacterales; family CAVVIG01; genus QHWK01. The sequence continues at coordinate 2,507 of DATFXR010000178.1, forward strand.
GCAGCATCGGCTCGAGGACCGCACCGGTCTCCGATCCGTTTCATGCCGGCATCATTCAGGTGGCGCCGCTCGATCCGGCGCTTGCCCCGCTGACCGATCTCTACTTCCGCGGCTACGACCAGAACTATCCGGATCTGTGGCGCTACAACGAGTGGAAGCGGGAATTCGATCAGTTCGTCGCCAATCGCAATCTGCCCAGCCTGTCGCTGGTTCGCATCAGCCACGATCACATGGGGAGCTTCGCCAGCGCGCTCGGC
>DATFXR010000179.1:0-3039 GCA_035315685.1 Vicinamibacterales bacterium
GAACATCAATCCGTCGCGCACGCATCCATCGATGTTCGAGCCGATCCACGGGTCGGCGCCGGACATCGCCGGCAAGGGGATCGCGAATCCGATCGGCGCGATGTGGGCCGGCGCGCTGATGCTCGACCATCTCGGCCATCGCGACGGTCACGATCGGATCCTCGTCGCAATCGAGCGCGTCGTCGCCGGCGGGGCGATCAAGACGCCCGATCTGGGCGGCACGTCCACGACGAAGCAGGTGACCGACGCCGTCGTTTCCGAGATGTAGCGTGAACGGTGTAGCGCGAAGGCTGTAGCCGACGCTGAGGAGCCCTTCGGGGCGTGCACGGGATCACGCTGCGATCCCGCCTGGGAACCGCAGAGATCGCAGAGCCCGCGGAGACGCGCAGAGCTGTCACGCTGACTGCGCCCGGTTCCGCGTGCGACCGCGCCGGCTTTGCGGGCCGACGACATGAGCAGCGCGCCGCAAGCGCAAGCGCGGAGATCACGGCCGCTTGCGTTTGCATCGCGCGGCTCATGTCGCTCACCGGCCGGCGGCGCCGGCCTGCGGTCGCACGCGCGACATCAATCGTCGCTTTGCCGTGTTCGACGACCACGACACGCTGAGGACTGCACGTTGCTCTCTTCCGACGGTCATCATCTCGGCGAATTGCTCGACGAAAACACGCGCGCCCGCGCGAGAACCGGGGTTTTCACGTTGACCGATCCACCGCCTGTCACGGTGGCGCGAATCGTCACGTCGAACGGCCCTTTGCCCGGGTTCACACCAGCCAATGTGAACACTGGCAGCTCGAACGATGTGATCGCTCGATACGCCCCGGCGCAGTCCGTCACGTGGCGGGCCTCAATCCAGCGGCCGTTCAACTGACGACTCGTCTCGCATGTGGCAAGCGCCTTCAAGGGGTGCACGATCACCTCCAGGACGCTTCTACGGATGGCTCGGTCCCACCAGTAGTGAGCGTTGGGAACGCTGGCCGGCTTCAGATCGATCTCCCATTTGACGACAGTCGGATTGACCTCGAGAAAGTTGACATCCAACCCGTCTACAACCGGCGACGTGATCGCAAAATCCACATACACATCACCGGATGACGCGAACGCGGTCAACCGTGGGGCCGTCGTTTCGGCGTCGACCACCGCACCGCCGATTGCAATCGACCAGAGCAACACGGCAATGGACCTGATTCTCATCGTTGACACGTCGAGAAGATACCGCAACGTGAGGCGAGCCGATCTGATTCCCGTCGCCCGCGCAGCGGGCCCGGTCGCGCGCTCCGCGTTTGCACCTCAGCGTGACAGCTCTGCGTATCTCTGCGCTCTCCGCGCTCTCTGCGGTTCCCGTGGACACGATCGCAGCGTGACCGTCGCCTCCGCCGGAGAGATTCACACCGCTCAGAACGTGTACTTCAGCCCCAGCTGCACGATCCGTCCATCGTCCGCCGACGTGATCTGACCGAAGGTTGGCGATCCGCTGGTGCCGTTCGGCTGACCGAAGCGCTCCTGGTTGAAGATGTTGAAGGCCTCGACGCGCAGCTGGACCTGCTGCGAGCCGGCGATCGCGAAGTTCTTGAAGAACGACAGGTCGGTGCGATTGAAGCCGGGGCCGCGGACCGGGTCGCGCGGCTCGTTGCCGATCTGTCCGGCATTGGCGGCGAGCGTCAAGCGCTGGAAGCACGCCGTGTTGAACCACTGCTGGACGGTGCGCGCTGCGCCCTCGTTCGGATCGCACGTCATGTTCGGCCGATTGGTGAGCGAGGTGAGCGACACGTTGTTCGGCTCGATCACCGTCAGCGGGAATCCGGTCTGTCCCTGGAGGATCCCGTTCACCTGCCAGCCGCCGAGCGTCAGCCGCATCGCCGCATTGCGATCCGCGAGCCGCGGCAGCTCGTAGCCAAAGCTCACCACGACGCGGTGGCGCACGTCGAACAGCGCGTCGCCTTTCTCGCGCGCCAGCGCCGCCGCGATCGACGAGTCATCACCGATCGTCACCGGCAGCACCGGCCGCGACTCGCCACCGATGTTCAGCCCCGACACATGATCGACCGCGTGGCCGAGCGTGTACGACGCGAGCAGGTTCAGACCGTGCCACGGCCGCATGCGCGCGCTCGCCTGCAACGAGTCGTACCAGGCCTGCGCCACCGAGAACGTCGGACGGACCAGCGAGTACGCCGGAAAGATGCGCGGGCCGATCGCCGGCGCTGGCGACAGGATCGGAACGGTCGGGTTCACTTCCATGAAAATCGGCAGGTGCGTGCCGCGCGAGCCGACGTAGCCCGCTTCGAGGCCCCAGGAGGCGCCGACCTGCTGCTGCAGCGTCACGTTGTACTGCTGCACGACCGGCGTCTCGAACTCCGGTCCCCAGCCGATGAAGATCAGCCCCGGCGGAAATCCCGGCGTGCCGGTGACGCCGGCGAGCGGGTTCGCAAACGGCGAGCTCGTCATCGCGAGCGGATAGTTCACTTCGGTGAGCGGCTGGAACGGCGGCGCCAGGGTGCCGTTCTGAAAGAAGTCGCCCTGGCCGGGCAGCGTGTCGTAGAAGAGGCCCCAGGCGCCGCGGACCGCGGTCCGCCCGTCGCCGCGGAGGTCCCACACCGCCGCGAGCCGGGGCGCGAAATTGTTCGTGTCGGTCGGATAGGTGCCGCGCGGCACGCCAGGATCGCCGGGATAGACGAGCCCGGTCGGCGCGTTCGGGAAAATCGTCGACTGCTGCCCCGGATGAAACGCATTCAGGTGATCCTGCGTTTCAGCAAACGGCTGATTCACCTCGTAGCGGAGACCGTAGTTCAGCGTCAGGCGCGTGAGCCGGAACTCATCCTGCCCGTAGATCGCATAGACCCACGACGACCCGTCGAGATTCGGATCGCCCGTCGCCTGCCGGTACTGCTGCGGAAAGCCGACCAGGAAGTCGGCCGCGGCGTTGCCGGTGTACTGTCCCGAGAACGTGAAGTCACCGTTCGGCCGGTTGATGAACGATACGCGAATCTGATCGCGCCGGATCTCGCCGCCGAACTTGAAGGCATGCGCGCCGCTCACCCACGA
>DATFXR010000180.1:0-6320 GCA_035315685.1 Vicinamibacterales bacterium
ATGTTGTCGAGGCCGCCGGCCAGCACCATCGCGTCGGCGCCATGCTGGTCGAGCAGCTTGATCGCATCGTCCACGCTCGCCGGCTGGTACAGCTCGAACACCGGCATCACGTCTCGGATCACTGCCATAACGTCTCCTGTCGGGGCTTGGGGCTAGAGGCTTGGGGCTAGCTGGCGCTCAGCTTGAAGCCGTCGCGCAACGAAGAACAGCTAGCCCCTAGTCCCCAGCCCCCAGTCCCTGCTCCATCAGATGTGTGCCGTCAGTGCTTCGTGCGTTCTCGTTCCGCCGTTTTCCAATGCATTGAGGATGATGTCGGGCGACACCGGCGAGCGCCGGAACACTTCATCGCCGACCGCGTCCGCGATCGCATTCATGATCGCGCCGTAGGCCGCGCCCACCGGCGGCTCACCGACGCCGCGGATGCCCGTCGGCGTTTCCGGATCCGGAATGTCGACCGCGTCGCCCGAGAAATGCAGCGGCGCATCGAGAATCGTCGGCGGCTTGTTCTGATAGAAGCGCCGCGCCAGCGCCACGCCGTAATGCTGGTCGTAGGCCCAGCGCTGTGTCTTCGCGTGGCCGAGGCCGAGCATCGATCCACCGAACAGCTGTCCCTTCAGGCTGCGCGGATTGAGGATCGTGCCGACGTCGCCGACCGCCGTGTAATCGGTCACCGTCACGACGCCGGTCTCGGTGTCGACTTCCACTTCCGCGAAGCCGACGACGTAGGACTGCGACTGGCCGTCGCGTGGATACGCGTCCTTCGCGACCGCCATCAGCCCCTGTCCGACGAGGTTCTTCGCGGACGTCTTCGTGAAGTTGTTGATGTCCTCCGGCAGTTCGTGGCCGTCGTATTTCCCACCGAGCTCGATCGCCTTCTTCGCGGCATCGGCGAGCGTCATGCTGCCGCCGGGGCCGGACACCTTGCCGCCTGCGACTTTGTAGGCGTCTGGACTGCCGCCCTTCGTCTTGGCGGCGATCTCCTGCAGCTTCTTGATCGCGTCCTTCGCGGCGGCGTGCCCGGCGCGGGTCATCGCGTGCGCCGTCTGGCTGCCGGCGGAGACGCACGTCCACGGCAGGTTCTTCCCCGTGTTCCCGAACACGATGTCGCACTGCTCGAACGGCACGCCGATCATCTCGGCGGCCACGCGGTGCACGTCGAACATCGAGTGCGTGCCGAGATTGCCGATGCCCGACTGGATCTGGACGCGGCCGTCGGGCTTGATGATGAACAGGCCGTCGAATCCGATCGAGCCGCCGGAGTACGGGCTCACTGCGACGCCGAGGCCGCGCGCCTTGGTGCCACTCTTCCGCGCGCTCGTGAGCGCCGCCTTGCGCTCCTCCCACTTGAACATCTCGCGGCCCTTGTCGAGCGCCTCCTTGACGAACGCGCTGGTCACGTACGCCTGACGTCCGTTCGGCAGCGCCGGACCGAACGGCGCGTGCCCGGCCGGCGCGTTGATCTTGCGCAGCTCCACCTGATCGACGCCGAGTTTCTTCGCGGCTTTCGACAGGATCGGCTCCATGATGCCGATGCCCTGCGCGCCGCCCGGCGCGCGCTGCGACGTCTTCGGCGGCGTGTTGGTCAGCACCGTCAGACCGCGCCACCGCATCGTCTCCGGCTGATACGCGAGCGACACCGTCGTGCCCGCCGAGCGGGCATCCCCCTGCGCGTCGTACGGGCCGTTGTCGCAGATCGTGTACATGTCGATCGCGAGGATCTTGCCGTCCTTGCGGAAGCCGACCTTGGTGCGCGCGAGAATGCCCGGACGCGCGCGGCCGATGAAGTGCTCGTCTTCGCGCGTGATGCGCATCATCACCGGCGCGTTGGCTTTCTTCGACAGCATCGCCGGAATCGCCATTGACACCGCGCCCGGAATCTTGCTGCCGAAGCCGCCGCCGGTGTACTCGCTGATGACGACGACCTTGTCCGGCGTCAGGCCGGTCCAGCGCGCGACCTGGGCGACAGTCTGCACTGTGCTCTGCGTCGAGCCGTGCAGGAACAGCTTGCCGTTCTGCCAGTACGCCATCGCTGTTCGCGTCTCGAGCGGCTGATGGCCGGTCGATTGCGTGACGAAGGTCTCGTCGAGGACGAGATCCGCTTTCTTCATCGCCTCGTCGACGTTGCCGAACGTCCACTCGTCGGTCGCCTTGCCGATCGGCATCTGCCCCGGACCGGCGTTCTTGAAGTCCTCGTCGGTCCACTTCCACGCGACCACCTGCGGTGGCGGCGGCGCGCCGGCGCCGGCGCCGCGTCCACCAGCGCGGCCGGCGCGTCCTTCGGGTCCACGCCCGGCCGGCGCGGCGCCCTCGGTCGGTCCGCGGCGTCCGCCTTCGGCCGCGGTTGCCGCGCCAGCGCCGGCCGCGCCAGCCGCGGCACCGCGCTGCTCTCCGGCGGGACCGGCAGGCGTCGGGGTCTGCGGCGCAGCGGCGTTGGCGCCGGCGGCGTTGTTGGCCGGCCCCCGCGCGCCCGGCGCTGCCGGGGGCGCGGTGGGCCGCATCCACACGTTGCCCGTCGTGCGCGCGTTGCCGCCGCCCGGTCGCAGGCTCTCGATCGGATCGACGGCGAATGGCAGCGGCTCGAACTCGATGTCGATGCGCTCGATCGCTTCGGCAGCGGTGAGCTCGTCGACGGCCGCGACCGCGAGAATCGGCTCGCCCTGATACAACGGCTCGTTGGTGAGACCGCGCTCGGAGATCGCGCTCGCCTGCACGCCTTCGCCAAGTGTCGCCCCTGCGGCCGCGCCGGGCATGTCGTCAGCGGTGATGATCGCCTTCACGCCGGGATACGCCATCGCCGCGCTCGTGTCGAGCCGCTTCACCCGCGCGTGCGGATAAGGGCTGACGAGCAGCTTGCAGAACAGCATGCCGTCGACGCGATAGTCCTCGGCGTACTTCGCCTTGCCCGTGACTTTCGCGACGAGATCGGGCGTCGTGTAGTTCTGGCCGATCAGTTTGTTGTCAGCCATCACGCATTCCTCATGTGCTCGGCGCCCTTCATCAGAGCAGTGAGAATCTTGTCGTAGTCCTGGCAGCGGCACAGATTGCCGGAGACGCCGTGCGCGAGTTCCTGGCGCGTCGGATTCGGATTGGTTTTCAGATAGCCGGTCGCGGCCATCACGAACCCGGGCATGCAGAAGGCGCACTGGAAGCCCTGTTCGTCGACGACGCCCTGTTGAACGGCGCTCAACTTTCCGGTCGTCGGATCCGCAAGGCCTTCGATGGTGACGACTTTCTTTCCACGGGCGCGATGCGTGAGGAACGAACACGAATAGTGCGGCACGTCGTCGATGAGGACCGTGCAGGCGCCGCATTCGGCGCGATCGCATCCGATCTTGGTGCCGGTAAGGCCGAGCTTGTAACGCAGCGTCATCGCCAGCGTTTCCTGCGGCATGACGTCGATTCGGCGGTCCTGCCCGTTCACGTTCAGCGTGATCAGACGCTCGACCGTGCCTGCTCCCGACGGCTGTCCGTGCAGTGTCGTCGACCGGAACAAGTAGGCTGACGAGGATGCGACTGCGCCCGCGGCAATCACGCCTTTGATGAACCCGCGTCGCGACACCGAACCTGTCAATTCTTCCGACATCTTCTTATCGTCCATTGCTGGATCACCTCGTCGGGTCGAGGATTCGACCGGATGGAGAGGGATTTAATAGCCGACACGATAATCCTGTACGCTCGCACAGGCAAGGGGTCCAGATTGTCTTCGAATGTCACTTTCTCTCTGACTTTTCTCGGTGCAGCGGGCACTGTGACGGGGTCGAAGCATCTGCTCGAGGCCGCGGGCCGGCGAGTGCTCGTCGACTGCGGTCTGTTCCAGGGTGTGAAGGAACTGCGGCTCAGGAATTGGGAGCCTCTGCCGATCGATCCGGCGTCTATCGACGCAGTGGTCCTGACCCACGCGCATCTCGACCACTGCGGCTATCTGCCGCGATTGGTCGCCGGCGGCTACCGCGGTCGTGTTTTCTGCACCCCTGCCACGAAGGAGTTGTGCGGGATCGTGCTCCCCGACTCCGCGCACATCCAAGAGGAAGACGCGCGCGAGGCCAACCGTCACGGGTTCACGAAACATCAGCCAGCGCTGCCGTTGTACACGTCGGTCGACGCCGCGCGCGCCCTCGATCGCCTGCAACCGGTCGGATACGAGCGTCCGGTGCCGCTGTGGTCAGACGGGGGGCAGACAGCGGCCCAGGGGGTGTCTGCCCCCGGCCTGACACCGACGGTGGAGTTCGTCAACGCGGGACACCTGCTTGGATCGGCGTACGCGCGGATCCGGATCGGCGACCGGACGCTGCTCTTCGGCGGCGACCTCGGTCGCTACGGGCGGCCGGTGCTGCCGGATCCGTCGCCGGTCACCGAGGCGGACGTCCTGCTGCTGGAGTCCACCTACGGCGATCGGCTGCACCAGCCTGACGACAACGGCGAGCGACTCGCGACGATCGTCCGCCAGACCGCCGCGCGCGGCGGGAAGCTGGTCGTGCCGGCATTTGCGATCGGCCGGGTCGAGGAAGTCCTGTACTGGCTGAAGCGCCTGGAGGACGACAAGCGGATCCCCAGCCTGCCGGTCTTCGTCGACAGCCCGATGGCGGTCGCCGCGCTGCAGTTTTATGCGGCGCGCCTGAACGAACTCGATGCCGACCTGACGATGACGGCGTCGCGATCGGATCGCGGTCCGGCGCTGAGCGGATCGCCATCAGGTCGCGACCAGGTCGCGACCAGGCCGGCCGCAAGTCCAGATCAGATACTGAGCGGGTCGCGCTCGGATGGACTGCGAAGGGTCGCCGCATTTGCCACCGCCAGATTGACGATGGTGGCGTCGATGCAGCAGTCGGCGGACCTGGTCGCGTCGCGGCAGCCGTCGATCGTGATCTCGTCCAGCGGGATGGCCACCGGCGGCCGCGTCCTTCGGCACCTCGCCGCGACGATCACGAATCCGAAGAACACCGTGCTGTTCGTCGGCTATCAGGCCGCCGGCACTCGGGGCCGGCTGCTGACCGACGGCGCGAAGGAAATCAAGCTGCTCGGCCGCATCTATCCCGTGGCCGCGCGCGTCGAGCGGGTCGATTCGATGTCCGCGCACGCCGACTCCGGCGAGATCATGCGTTGGCTCTCGGCGTTCACGCGCCCGCCGCGCATGACCTATCTGGTGCACGGCGATCCGGTGGCGCTCGACGCGCTGGCCGCGCGCATCGCACGCGAACTGCGATGGAACGTGCACGTTGCTGCGCATCTCGAACGCGTCGCGCCACCCGTCACGGCTGATGGCTAGCTGAAGGCCCCGACATGGCTATGGCTAAGGGCCAAGCATCTGGATCTTTCGCCATGAACCATAGCCATCAGCCATAAGCCATCAGCCATGTCACTATCACTGTTGTAGTCTACAGAACTGATGGACACGCCGCCGCCTGCGTCTGCGCTGACTGCCGCGCCTCCCGCCGATCGCACCTACCTTCTCGAACGTGTCGGTGAAGCCGCCGTCGTCCAGGTATACGCCGATGGATTCCGCGATCTGCCGCTGCGCGAGAAAACGCTCGTGTGGCATCTCGCTCAGGCGGCGATTGCCGGCCGCGACATCTTCTTCGACCAGCGCTACAGGCACAACCTCGAGATGCGCGACGTGCTCGAGGCGATCGTGACGAGTGTGGGGCAGGAGGGGCGGGAAGGGCAGGAGGGGCGGGACACGATCAGAGCCATCGCCGACTACACGAAGCTGTTCTGGATCAACACCGGCCCGTACAACAACATCACCGCGCGAAAGTTCGTGCTCGGGTGTACGCCGGCCGCGCTTCACGACGTCGTTCACGCCGCCGCGCGCCACGGCGCCTCGTTTCCGCTGCGCGACGACGAGACGCTCGATGCGATGCTGCAGCGCCTCGAGCCGATGTTCTTCGACGCAACCGTCGATCCGACGGTCACCAACAAGACGCCGCCGCCCGGCGAGGACCTGCTCACGGCCAGCGCGAACAACCTCTACGTCAGCGTGACCACGAAGGATCTTGCCGGCTTCGTCGAGGAGTACGGCCTGAACTCACGTCTGCTGAAACGCGACGGCCGGCTGGTCGAGGAGGTGTACTGCCTCACCGGACGTTACGGCGTCCAGATCGGCGCGATCGTCCACCACCTCGAGGCGGCGATTCCGTATGCGACCGAGCCGATGGCCCGAGCGCTTCGCGCGTTGATCGCGTTCTACACGACCGGCCGGCGGACCGATCGCGAGGCCTACGACATCGCCTGGGTACAGGACAGGGAGTCGCCGGTCGACACGATCAACGGCTTCGTCGAGGTGTATCTCGACGCGCGCAGCATCAAGGGCGCGTGGGAGG
>DATFXR010000181.1:0-3876 GCA_035315685.1 Vicinamibacterales bacterium
TGCCGCGACGGTTCCAGGCCGAGCACGCGCACGTGGCCCGCGTCCGGCTGGAGGATGCCCGCCAGCATTTTCAGCGTCGTCGACTTGCCGGCGCCATTGGGCCCGACGAAGGCGACGCGCTCGCCCGGCGCGATCGCGAACGACAACCGATCGACTGCGGTCACCGTGTCCGTCCGCGGCCGGAACGAATCCCGGAGGCGCGCGGCCAGGCCGGCGCCGCGCGCGCGGCGTACGCGAAACGTTTTGCAGAGACCGTTGATGTCGACGGCGGAGCTGGCACGCATGGCGACGATCTCCCTGAGTCGCCCTGCGGAGTGCCCGGAAATGCGAAACGCCCTTCCGGAAACTTCCGGAAGGGCGTGATTGGTGCTGAATCAGGACGCTTCCGGCTGTCAGACGAGTGCTTCCGCATGCAGGTCGCCACGAGTGGCGATCTGGCACGACGGAAGAACGAAGCTGACGACCGGTCGATTCATGACTTGAACCATTGTGCGCGAACAGAACACGCGGATCAAACGTTTTCCGAAGCGCTCGCCTCTTCCCCTGTGCCTTATGACGAACCGGTCCGCCGTGCAGTTCCGCGATGCGCTGCCCGGCGGCCTACGGCTTGGGAATTCTGAGCGTTGCGCTGATCATCGCGCTGCCGCTCAGGCCATAGAGCAGCGTCAGTGGATGCAGTGTGGCCGGACCGATCCGATACGCACCGAACCACAGGTTCTGGTCGGTTCTTCCCAGAAAGGCCGCGACGCCGAGCACCAGGACCAGGACGATGCTGGTCGGGATCGGTGTGCCTTCGAAGTACTTCACCTTGCCGGTGTCGGCATCGGCGAGCGCGGCGGCGGTGACATTGAACCGGGCGAGGCGGCTCACGCCGCAGACGACGAACCAGGTCAGGATCGCCATGTCCCACCCGCCGCGGAGCCCGAGCGTGAATCCCAGCACGGCCGGCGCGACGCCGAATGAGATCACGTCGGCCAGCGAGTCGAGATCGGCGCCGAGCAGCGACTGCCGCGTCCGATTCAGCCGCGCGACGTAGCCGTCGAGGACGTCGCACACGAGCGCGAACGGAAGCAGCAGGAACGCCGCCCAGAGAAAACGCCGGTTGTCGGCGGCGAGGTAATCGAGGCAGAGGAAGATGGAGATCGTTCCGCACGCCGCGTTGCCAATGGTCAGCGCGTCAGCGGGTGTGTAGGACCGGAGCATCGACAGGTGGCGCACGGCCGGCCGGCTCAGGCCGGCATCGCCGCCGCCGCGCGCACCGCGCTTCGTCACTGGACCTCCATGGGTACGCGACTATACTCGCGTCCTCGACAGAGTGCCGCTGCGACGCTGCTGGGAAGCAACGACGCGCACAATCGGGCAGTCGATTCCCTTCGAACATCCTTCTGCAAGCGACGTGAAAGCACGGTAATCTGTCTGCAGCCGAATCGGGCCTGCAGCCAGCAGATTCAATCGGAAGGCAGAAGGAAGCGATCCAGCCATGCGGCTTTCAGCAGTCTGCGTGCTCGCCGTCGCGCTCGTAGTGGCGCGCGAGTCGGTCTTCGCGCAGCGGCGCACGTCGCCTCGGCCGGATCTGGAAGGTACGTGGAGCGGCGCCACGTTGACGCCGCTTCAGCGACCGTCCGGATTCGAGAACCGTGCGACGTTTACTGCGGACGAAGCTGCTGAATACCGACGCAACGCGCCCGAGCGAATCCGCAGTCAACTGCCGTCTGCCGCAGATCGGCTCACCCAGGCGGACGTGGACGAGGCGTACGTGGAAGTAGAGGCGATGACGTTGGACCGCCTGCGGACTTCGTTGATTGTCGACCCGCCGGGCGGCCGGTTGCCGAGCCTGGTTCCTGCCGCGCGCGCGCGACTGGCGCAGCGTCCCAGACGGTCGTTCGACGATCCGGAGACGATCGGTCTCGCCGAGCGGTGTCTGGTTGGGAATTTCGGCATCGGCGGATCGACCGCGTCGCCGCCGATGATCCCGAATGAGGTGATCGCGGCCTACTACCACATTGTCCAGACCGAGGCGCACGTGATGATCTTCACCGAGTGGATGCACGACGCGCGCATCGTCCGGATGAACAGCAGCCACATGTCGCCGTCGATTCGCAAATGGCTCGGCGATTCGATCGGGTACTACGAAGGGGCCACGCTCGTCGTGGACACGACCAACTTTCGCGCCGACACACACAACCTCGATTCCGGCGAACGTTTGCACGTGGTCGAGCGGTTCACGCGGGTCGATGCGAAGACGCTCCGCTATCGCGCGACGGTTGACGATCCCGACACCTGGGAGCGGCCCTGGACCGCCGAATGGCCGTTCAGGGCGACCACGACCCGGCTGTACGGCGTCGAGTGCCACGAGGGAAACTACGCCGTCGAGAACTTCCTCCGCGGCGCGCGCGCCGACGAGCGGCGCCGGCCTCACTAGTCGCGGAGGTGCTCCTTACCTGTAGCGGTCGCCGTTCGACCGGCACGGCCACCGACGTTGCTGCAAGGGCCTTCTCGCACGAGCACGATGTCGCGCATGAATCCGGCGATTCCGCAGCGGAGACTCGCGCGACAGCTGCTGTCGCGGACCCGGTTCCGTCGCCCGGACGAAGTCGTCACCTGGCTCGGCGCCGTCCAGGCCCAGGAGTACGGACCGGCGAAGTGGGCGCTCGGATTGCGCCTGCACCGTACTGCGGCCGACGCGGAGATCGAGCAGGCCTTCAACGACGGGCACATCCTTCGCACGCATGTCATGCGGCCGACGTGGCATTTCGTCACTCAATCGGACATCCGGTGGCTGCTGGAGCTGACGGCGCCGCGGGTGCATCGCGTGCTCTCGGCCTACACCCGCCGACAGCGACTGGACCCGGCCACGCTCGTACGCGGGACGGCCGTCTTCGAGCGCGCCCTCCGCGATCGGCACTACCTCACGCGTGGGGAGTTGGGTGAGCGTCTGCGCAATGCGGGCCTGACGCTCAGCGGCATCCGGCTGGCGCTCCTCACGATGTACGCGGAGCTCGAGGCGGTGATCTGCAGCGGACCTCGTCGCGGCAAACAGTTCACCTATGCCCTCGTCTCCGAGCGTGCGCCGCGGGCCGAGAGCCTGTCACGCGACGAAGCGCTCGCCACGCTGACGCGGCGTTATTTCAGCAGCCACGGACCTGCGACGATCCGCGACTTCATCTGGTGGTCGGGGCTGACCACGGCCGACGCGAAACGCGGCCTGGAGATCAACGAGGCGCAGCGAGAGGAAATCGGCGGTCTGACGTATTGGTGCATCGGTCCGCAGCCGCGAATCGGAACGACTGTCCCGAACGCGCTCCTGCTCCCGATCTACGACGAGTACCTCGTCGCCTACCGCGATCGTGCGGCGGTGCCGCACGTCTGGTCTGCGGTCCGCGCCAGCTCACGCGAGCCGGTCACCGCCCAGCACCCGATGGTCATCGCCGGACAGGTTGCCGGTACGTGGCGAATGAAACAGGACTCGCGAGCTACGCTCATCGATCTGATCCCGCTGCGGCGGCTGACCGCTCGCGAGCAGCGCGCGGTTGGCGAAGCAGCGGATCGGTTTGGCCGCTTCACGGGAGCTACCGTGACATGGTCGTTCCGCGACGCTCCGGGCTGACGAACGACAGCAGTTCACGGCAACTCGGCCACTGGGACAAAGAGACTACCGCCTCCGTGACCAGGTGACGCGCCGCACATCGCACCAGCGATCGAGCCGGGCGCAGTGCCTTCCACCACACCATCGTTGGATATAGACAGAACCGGCGGCTGAGTCGCGACGCGCAAGAGTTCGACCGTGACCGCAATGCGGTCGTGGCCTCGTCGGCGGCAGCGCCGAGCATTGAGCGTCACTGGATCGAATTTCGCTGTCACGCGACCTCGCCGGTG
>DATFXR010000182.1:0-3005 GCA_035315685.1 Vicinamibacterales bacterium
CGACAGGCGGTCGCGCCGGAGTCCGCTCAGGCGGTCTTCCACGTCCTCCGCAACGACTGTCGGCAGATCAGCCACATCAGTCTGAGGCGACGGAGAACCGGGAGGTCAATGACGGCCGGTGGACCGTTCCCCATCGACCTCCTGTCGAAGTTGTCGGCCTTCGGCACGTTTCCGGCGAGCTGTCAGTTCGGTGTCGGCGGCTCGCCGGGCACCCGGACGTCGGTCCTTCATGGAAGGTAGGCTGTGCCATCGTGATTCTTCTTCCGCGTCGACAGTAACGATTCGACTCCTCCGCGTCGGCTCGGCCCGTGCGCGGCGGAGGGGGAACAGGAAGGGGAACAGGGCCCTGCGCGGGGTGTTCCCCTCTCCGACGTCGCCGCGCTTCATTGGAGGAGTGCCTCGCACGAAGAGTCCGGGAGCGAAACGTGACCTGAAGCCATTGCTCGCAACAGATTTGCGGCCACGTCTTCGGGCGGCGCTCTACGCCGCCCGCGTTGCCTCACCTGCCGGTCGCCGCGCGACGCAAGGAGGCAGCCGTGGCGTGAGCGACCCCGACTTTTGACAGCGGATGCGATCTCGCCCGCGGCCACGGATGGGTCGCTCACGCCACGCTGTCTCTGCACGTGCCCGACGTCGGAATCTCGCCGACGTTTGAACGTCACTCTCCTGGTCGTCCTCGATATCTCTGCGAAAGCGCCCCAGAACCGTCGCTGAATCCGCGCGTTCGTCGGGGAGCGTCGATCTCGATTGTGAGGGTCGCGTCCGCGCCGTCAAGGCGCTCCGCTTTGCTCCGCCCGCGCTGCGCGCGGCTCTCGGCCTTGACCGCGCGACCCGCGCACCCTCGACGCGCAATTATCGACGGCCCACGGAAACGGCTTGACGAGATACACCGGCGGCGTTATTGTCGAAACCTCTTCGACGGTTGCGGCCCACGCAGCCTCCTCCGCGTCGCTCGATGCGGAGCGACACGAACCGGCGGCCTCAGGCCTCGCTTCGTTTCTCTGTTCTCGACACACTTCTTGGTTGCCCATACGCGCGACGACGCGTCCGCGGACATGCGATCGAATCCGGGTCTCCGCTGCGCGACCTCAGGTCGCCGCGGAAGATCCCTCGCCATGATTCGCGAACTCGTGGAGGTGGGTCGTGCAGTTCACAGCAGGCAACGCTCCCAACAATTTCGACAGACGGGTGTCGGCCGCTCGACATCGCGACACGCTTCCTGTGTTGCTCACGGTCGACGAAGCGGCGGTGGTGCTTCGCACGACCAGGCGCGCCATCTACGCGATGATCGAGCGACGACAGCTGCCAGGCGTGATTCGCATTCGCCGCCGCGTGCTGTTCCGCGCCGACGACCTGCTAGACTGGCTGGACCAGAAACGCGCGCCATCGCCGGGGGAGTGAACGGTGATGAGCGTCACACTACGACCGTATCGAAACGGAGGCTGGGAGGTGGACATCACCATCCGGCTTCCCGACCGAACCCAGTATCGAGAGCGGAAACGTGCGGCCCGCTTCTCGAAGTCGGCGGCGCAGCACTGGGCGGAGGATCGCGAGCGATACCTGCTGCAGCACGGCCCGCCGATCACACAGAAGGAGGTACCCACATTCGAAGCGTTCGCGCCGAGATTCGTCGACGGTCACGCGCGGGCGAACCGACACAAGCCGAGCGGAATAAACTCCATCGAATCGATCCTGAAATGGCATCTGATTCCCACGCTCGGTCCGAGGCGTCTCGACGCGATTACCAATGAAGAGGTGTAGCGGCTGAAGCTGGCGCTGGTTGAGCGTGCGCCGAAAACCGTGAACAACGTGCTGACCGTGCTGAGCACGCTGCTGAAAAGGGCCGTGGAATGGGGCGAGCTTCAGCGGCTGCCGTGCACGATCAAGCTGCTGCCGAATCCCAAGAAGACGATGGGGTTTCACGACTTCGAGCAGTACGAGCGGTTGCTGACCGTCGCGCGAAAACGCGATGTCCAGGCGTACCTGATGGTGCTGCTGGGCGGTGACGCCGGCTTGCGCCTCGGCGAGATCGTCGCGCTCGAGTGGCGCGACATCGAGCTGAGTGCACGTCGGCTGACCGTGCAGCGATCCGAATGGCTCGGGCACGTGACGGTGCCGAAGGGCGGACGGTCACGGCGGGTGCCGATAACACAGCGCCTCACCGCGGCGCTCAAGGCCGCCCGGCATCTGCGATCGGATCGGATCCTGTGTCTCGCGGATGGGCCGCCGATCACGCGCGACCGCGTGATTAAAGCCATCCGTGGCGCTCAGCGCGTCGCGGGAATCGACCAGGGCGTGCACATCCTGAGGCACACGTTCTGTTCGCATCTGGCGATGAAGGGCGCGCCCGCACGAGCCATCCAGGAGCTGGCAGGACACGCGGACTTGTCGACGACGCAGCGCTACATGCACCTGAGTCCGGCGGCGACGGAAGATGCGATACGGTTGCTCGACGAACGTCAGGCCGGCGTCGAACTCGCGGAAAAATTTGGAGATATTCTGGACACGCGAGAGGTCGCCGACGGAAGTAGATGCGAGGGAAGGGTTTAATGGAGCGGGCTACGGGGATCGAACCCGTGTCCGAGGCTTGGGAAGCCTCTGTACTACCATTGTACTAAGCCCGCATCGAACGCCGGTCGCTCGGCTGAGGACTTCGCGCGCTACGAAGGCCGCAGACGGTTGCGCTACATGGTATCAGACTGCGCTAGCTGCGGATCAGCGCCAGCACCTCGTCGCGTTGTCGCTCCATCAACGGCGCCGTCGTCGCCTCGAGATTGAGGCGCAGCAGCGGCTCGGTGTTCGACGGCCGCACGTTGAAGTGCCAGTCGTCGTACGCGACCGACAGGCCGTCGAGCTTGTACTGACGGCCGTCGGCGAATTTCGCCGCGATCTGATCGAGCTTGTGCGGCACGTCGGCCATGCTCTTCAGTTTCGTGTTGATCTCGCCGGAGATGAAGTATTTCTCGTTCAGCGGCTTCAGCAGATCGTGCAGGCTCTGGCCCTTC
>DATFXR010000183.1:0-7298 GCA_035315685.1 Vicinamibacterales bacterium
GCCCGGCGGCAGCGAGAAGCTGGTGCCGGAGGGGATCGAGGGCCGCGTCGCGCACAAAGGCAGCCTCGCGGCGATGGTCCATCAGCTCGTCGGCGGGCTCCGCGCCGGGATGGGCTATTGCGGAGCCAGGAACATCGCGTCGCTGCAACGCGACGCACGGTTGATCCGCATCACGCCCGCCGGGGTGCGGGAGAGCCACGTCCATGACGTCGCCATCACGAAGGAAGCGCCGAATTACCGATCGGAGTAGGCGCTGGGAGCGGCTGCGCGGGGCAATTAAGAATTAGGAATTAAGAAGTAAGAATTAGGGTTTAGAAATCAAGAATTCGTCGCCTGCCTCGAACGTGGGCGCGAATTCTTAATTCTTAATTCCAAATTCTTAATTGCAGAGTTCTTCGACGGCTATAGTCCGCGCGTCGCCCGTCCCGTGGGTGATCCGCACGGCGATCCGTCGCTCGCGCAAAGACTCGAGCGCGTGATCCAGCTTCTCTGCCCACTCGACTGCGAGCACGCCACCGGCGGCAATCTCCTCGAGGCCGAGATCGAGAATCTCGCGCGGGTCGTCTAGGCGATACAGGTCGACGTGGAACAGCGTCAGACGGCCGCCGCGATATTCCTGGATCAGCGTGAACGTCGGGCTGCTGACGTCGTCACGCGCGACGCCGAGGCCTTCCGCAACTCCCTTCACGAACGCCGTCTTCCCTGCCCCGAGGTCGCCGTAGAGGAGCACGACGTCGCCCGCCGCGAGCGTGCCGGCGAGGTCGCGTCCAACCGCTGCCGTTTCCGACTCGCTTCCAGTCGAAGTCGTTGTCACCGCGCCATCGTACTGCGAACCACGTGACACCCGTTCCGTCCCATCCGACCGATCGGTCCCATCCGTCCCATCCGTCTTTTCTGACCTACACTGGACGGATGCGAATGCGTCATCCCGCCATCACTCTGCTGGTGGCCGGCGCCGCGATCGCGGCGCTGTGTGCCCAAACACCGCCCGCCAGTTCGTCGATGGTCGAACGCGTCGAGGACACCGGCTTCATTCAGATTCAGGCGCCCAGCTTCGGCGCGCTCGATTCGCGGCAGCAGCAGCTTGCCTACTGGCTGACACAAGCCTCGATCGCGATCGATCCGATCGTCTACGACCAGCTGTCGCAGTACGGTCTCCGCGGGAAGCGGCTCCTCGAAGGCATCATCGGGCATCCGGCGGGCGTTGCGCCAGCCACGCTGGCGAAAATCCGACGCTTCGCGCTGCTCTTCTGGGCGAACCGCGGCAACCACAACGAGATCACCGGGGTGAAGTTCGTACCGACGTTCACGGCGGCGGAGCTTGAAGCCGTGGCGCTTGCCGCACAGAAGAATGGCGCGTTTACGACCTACGGCGACCTGCCGGCGCTCGCCAGCGCGGCCGACGTGCGCCGCGAAGTGGCGGCGCTCGGCCCATCGCTGTTCGATCCGGCGGTCGAGCCGCTGACGACCGCGAAGACGCCACCCCCTGGCAAAGACATCATCCAGGCAAGTTCCAACACCTTCTATCGCGGCGTCACGCTCAGCGACCTGAAAGGGTTTACCGAACGCTACCCGCTCAACTCGCGCCTCGTGAAGGACGGCGCCGGCGTCGTCCGGGAAGAGGTCTATCGCGCCGGCACGCCGGACGGAACCGTGAAGCCGGGCCTCTATGCGGTGTACCTGAAGAAGGCGAACGAATATCTCGACAAGGCGCGCGCCGTCGCAGAACCGGCGCAGGCAAAGGTGATCGGCGATCTCATTCGCTTCTACCAGACCGGCGATCCGGCCGACTGGCTTCAGTTCGGCGCCGATTGGGTGCGCAACGACGCCACCGTCGATTTCGCCAACGGGTTCATCGAGGTCTACCGCGACGCCCGCGGCGCCAAGGGCAGCTCGCAGAGCTTCGTCACCATCACCGACAAGGCGGTGACCAGCGCGATGGTCACGCTGGCGAAGAACGCGAGCTACTTCGAGCAGCAGGCGCCGTGGGACGCGAAGTACAAGAAGGAGTCATTTGACGCGCCGGTCGTCAAGGCGGTCGAGATCCTGATTGAGACCGGCGATTTCCACATCTCGACGATCGGCGACAACCTGCCCAACGAGAACGAAATCCGCGAGCGCTACGGCTCGAAGAACTTCCTGCTGCTCGGCAGCAGCCACGCGATGTCGGCGGCGAGCAGCGCGCCGATGACCGCAGAGTTCGCGGCCTCGCGGGAGGAAGTCGCGCGCGCCGCCCGCGTCGGCGAAGAAGCCGAGGACATGCTCACCGCGATGCACGAAGTGATCGGCCACGGCTCCGGCAAGCTGTCGGAGCGGCTGAAGGGCGGCGCGGAGAAGGAATTGAAGGAGTACTACTCGACGCTGGAGGAGGCGCGCGCCGATCTGATGGGCCTGTACAACATCTGGGATCCGAAGCTGAAGGCGCTCCGCCTGGTCGACGATCAGGAGGCGGTCGCGCGCGCGATGTACGACAACGCGGCGCGTGCCGTGCTCACGCAGCTGCGCCGGATTCCGACGGGCGATACCATCGAGGAGGATCATCAGCGCGCCCGGGCGCTGATTGCGAATTACGTGAAGGACAGGACCGGCGCGATCGAGCAGATCGATCGCGACCGCAAGAGCTACGTTCGTGTGACCGACTACGAGAAGATGCACAAGGGCGTCGGGATGCTGCTCGCTGAACTGATGCGCATCAAGGCGGAGGGCGACTACGCCGCGATCAAGGCGCTGATCGACCGCTACGGCGTGCACTTCGATCCGAAGATCCGCAATCAGGTGGTCGAGCGTTACGGACAGCTGAATCTGCCGACCTACTGGGCGGGCGTGAATCCGGAGCTGACCGCCGAGATCGACGCGCAGGGGAACGCCACGCGCGTCACAGTCTCTTACCCGCGCGACGCGGTCAAGCAGTACCTGCGCTATGGCGCGATGTGGGGCAGATAGGTCCGGCAGGCCGGGTCGGTCGGGTGGGCCAGATTGGTAGCGGTAGTGTCCGGCTTCAGGCGGACCCGATCGGAGGAATCATGACCATGGTTGCGAATCCGTACGCGATTCACATCGGCACGCGCGAGCCGCGCGACGTGATCGAGACCACGGCGCTCGAGCTCCATCGGCTCGCCGGTCGCATCGGCGCCGCGCGAATCACGACGCCACGGGCGCCTGGAAAATGGAGTGCGCGCGACATCCTCTGCCATCTGGCCGACTGCGAGATCGTGTTCGCGTTCCGCCTGCGGCAGGCGCTCGCCGAGGATCACCACGTGATTCAGCCGTTCGATCAGGAACGGTGGGCGCTACCCTACGGATCACAGGACGCCGAGCGGGCGCTGGCGACGTTCGAGGCCGTTCGCGTGTGGAACCTGGCGCTGCTCGATACGATGCCGGCGGCGCAGCGAGCGAAGCCGGTGACCCATCCCGAACGCGGTGAGATGACCTTCGAGACGATCGTCGAGACGATGGCGGGACACGATGTGAATCACCTCAAACAACTCGAGGAGATCGCGGACCAATCACGGTCCGGCTGAAACCGGAGGCTACCGGTAAGGCGCAGACCCCACCCGAACGATCTGACCCATCCCCCCGATCCGTCCTATCCGTCCCATCCCTCCTATCCGGCTGCCGAGTCGCCGCGCTTGCGCCGCCCGGTGAGCTCGAGCATTGCCGCGCCCAGGTGGCCCGCGACGTCCGCCGATGTCATAGCCACTTCCCCTTCGTCGGCCTCGGCGAGATCGCCGGCAAGGCCGTGCAGATACACCGCCAGCTTGCAGGCCGCTTCCGCGTCGAGCAGCTGTGCGAGCCACGCGGCAATCATCCCCGTCAGGACATCGCCGGTGCCGCCGGTCGCCATCCCGGGATTGCCCGTTGGATTGATGAACACCTTCTCGTCGGGGGTCGCCACCAGCGTCCGATGACCCTTGAGCACGACGAACACGTGGTGCGCGACGGCGAAGTTGCGCGCAATCTCCAGCCGGCTGGCCTGCACTTCGTGCGTGGACATGCCGACGAGCCGCGCCATCTCGCCTGGATGCGGCGTGATGATGATGTCGCGCCCTTCGCGTCCGGTCAGCCGAGCCGGCGCCTCGGCGAACGCGTTCAGCGCATCCGCGTCCACGACCAGCGGCATCGTCGCGCGATCGACGACGTGCCGGATGAAGTCACGGGTCGCCCTCGACTGGCCCAGCCCCGGGCCGATCGCAATCACCTCGCGGGCCATCTCGAACAGGCGGTCGACCTCATCGACGTCGAGGCCCTCGTCCGACTCACGCAGCGCTTCCGTCATGTACTCAGGCGCCATTGCCGCGATCACCGGCTGGCACGAGGCGGGCGTCGCGATCGTGACGAGTCCGGCGCCCGATCGCAGCGCCCCGACCGCAGCCAGGTGTGCGGCCCCCGTCTTGCCATGCGATCCGGCGACGACCAGCACATGGCCGTAGTCGCCTTTGTGGCTGTCCGAGGTTCGCGGCGTGACGAGATCGCGCATCGCGCCGCGCGTCAACAGATCCACGCGTGGCCCGTCGACCGCCTCGATGACCTCGCTCGGGATGCCGACGTCGGCGATGACGATGTCGCCCGAACGAAGCTCGCCAGGCGGCAGCACCAGCGGCAGCTTCGGCGCAGCGATCGTGATCGTGAGGCCGGCGTCGATCGACGGACCGATCGGGTCCGCCGAGTCGGCCGAGAGGCCCGACGGCAGGTCGATCGACACGACCGGAATCCCGGATGCGTTGACGTCGGTGATCACCGACTCGATGAAGCCCGAGACAGGCGCGTTGAGGCCGGTGCCGAAAATCGCGTCGACGATCAACGTGCAGTCGCTCACCTCCGAGACGTGCAGCTCCCATGCCTGGCTGTCGGCGACTTCGACGACCGTGAGGCCGAGGCGCCCGAGGATTTCCAGGTTGACGCGGGCATCGCCGCGAACGTCGGCCACGCTCCCGATCAGGAACACCGAGACGTCGACGCCACGCTGCATCAGCGTCCGCGCGATCACGAACCCGTCGCCGCCGTTGTTGCCCCGACCGCAGAGCACGCCGACCTGGCGATCGGCCAGGTCGCCGTAAATGGCTTCCATTGCCGCCACCGCCTGGCGGCCGGCGTTCTCCATGAGTACGAGCGAAGGGATTCCGATGTCTTCGATCGTGCGGCGATCGGCTTCCCGCATCTGGGCGGCGTTGAGAACTCGCATCTATGACGAGGGCGCAAAGGGCAACAACGGACGCAGAGGGGAGAGGTATATCACAGGCGATCACCAGCCGCGCACGGTTCGTGTCCGTTCGTCGTTCGGCAGCGTGGGTCGGGTCTTGCCGTTGTGTCCTTTGTCAACCTCTGAGTCGTTGTCGGCGTCAGGTCTCTTTGTAAACCTCTCCGTCCTTGTTGTAGTCTCGTCTGTATGGCTGCGACGGTAAACGTGAACGGCCGCATCTCGGATCAGGAGCACGCCGTCGTCTCGGTGTTCGACCACGGCTTTCTTTACGGCGAGGGTGTATACGAGACGCTGCGCACCTACAACGGGCAGCCGTTCCTGTTCGATCGGCACATGAAGCGTCTGCGGAAATCGGCCGACATGCTCGTGCTGGCCGTTCCGCTCTCGGATGCGGAGATCGACGCGCGATTCCGCGAAACGATGGCGGCCGCGCGCCTCGGCGGCGCCGCCGATCGTGAAGCCTATATCCGCATTCTGGTGACGCGCGGTATCGGCGAGCTCACCTACGATCCGGCCGCGTGCCCGACGGCGTCGGTCGTGGTGATCGTCAAGCCACACGTCGACGTGCCGGGTGAATGGCTCGAGCGCGGCGTGCGCGTCTCGCTCGTGGGAGTGGTCCGCAACCATCCGAGCTCGGTGAATCCACTCATCAAGTCGAACAACCTGCTGAACAACGCGCTGGCGATGCAGGAAGCGTTTCGTCGCGGCGGCGTCGAAGGTGTGATGCGCAACTATCGAGGCGAGCTCGCCGAGTGCACGCAGTCGAACCTCTTCGTCGTGAAGAACGGCGCCGCGCTGACGCCGCCGATCGACGCGGGGCTGCTGCCCGGGATCACGCGCGCGTTCCTGTTCGAGGTCGGCGCCGAGCGCGGCATCCCGGTGCGCGAGCAGGTCCTTCGAGACGACGATCTGCTGGGCGCGGACGAAGCCTTTTTCACGAGCAGCACCCGCGAGCTGGTCCCGATCGTGACCGTGGACGATCACACGATCGGCGCCGGTACGCCAGGCCCGGTCACGCACGCGCTGCTCGACGGATTCCGCCAGCGCGCGCGGGAAGTCACGCTGAAAGGCGAGGCGGAGGTTCTCAAGTCCTAAGTTCGCGGTTCGCGGCCCTGGGTTCCAGAGTTCGTGGTGGCTGGTGACCCGGAACCAAGAACGGTGAACTCGAGACCCTTAAGAACTCTGGAACCCTAGAACCTCTCCTGTCGGGAGTCCGTCCGCTTCGCGATCCGTCCGGTGATGCGCACCCACTGCACGGCGCCCGACCGGTCGCGGATGAATTCAATCGACGCGTTCTGCTCGCTTCCGGAGGTCACCACCGCGCGATCGGGACCGTAGAACGCGATCGGCATCGGCGCGTCGGCGTCGCGATTGCGCGGCCGGACCTGAACCACCGCATGTCCACCCTCGATTCGCACGCTGACGGTGTTCATCGGACGCTCGTAGGTCCCGAGATATTGCGCCGGATCGGGCTGCTTCGCGAGCGGCGTAACGGCGGGCAGCGTCTCGTTGAGGCCGCGATGGCCGATCGCCTGATTCATCGCGAACGACGCGCCGTGATAGGCGTGGAGCGCTTCGCGCTCGACGTCCTGGATGAGGCGCCACCCGTTGCCGGAGTTGGTGAGGATCGCGATCGCGAAGTTCTTCTCGGGCACCAGCTCCAGCAGCAGGATGTGACCGCCGAACGTGCCACCGTGCGCCGCTGTTCGAATCGTACCGACCGTCCGCAGGTGCCAGGCCAGGCCGATGTCTTCGTCGTACGCCTGCTTGTGGAGTTGTGGCTTCTGCATCTCCGCGAGCGTCGCGCGCGTCAGGATCGACGTCCCGCCCGGCGATCGCCCGTCGCCGAGATGGAACTGCGCGTACTCGAGCAGGTTGTCCATCGACATCGCCACGCCGCCGGCCGGCAGCGTCGATCCGAGCGAGAACGTCCGCTGCATGCCCGGCGATCCGTCACGACCGACGACGTGGCCGATCGCCGGCCAGTGCGCGACGACGTCGCCGACGCGGGTGAAGGCGAGCTTGAGACCGAGCGGGCGGAACACCAGGTCGTCGATGGCGTCGCTGAAGCTCTGGCCGGTGACCACCTCGATGACGC
>DATFXR010000184.1:0-7464 GCA_035315685.1 Vicinamibacterales bacterium
AGATCGTTGCGCAGCACGTAGAGCAGCGGCGTCGACGGCTCGACATCGACGGTGTGCGAGCGACCGTTGACCTTCAATGTAATGGCGCTCATAGGCCGCATCTTAACGCCGACGAATCGCCTTCGACCGCCAAATCGCCGCGCTGCGGCGAACGCGGTAACATCGCGCACGCGAGGGCCCTGTATGCACCAATCACCCCGGAAGGTAGGACGACGCGCGCTCTTGAAGAGCGCAGCGCTGACAGCTGTTGCGGCGACAGCCCGCGCCGAGGGTCAGACTCCTCCGGCAGAGGTTGTGACGACACTCGCGGACGTACCGCTCAGTTCTTCGGCGACGATCACGGTCGAGCGCCGCGGCGACATCGCGCTGGTCGGCCTCAACCGCCCCTTCATTCAGAATCGGCTCGATCCGCCGACGCGGGCGCGACTCGCCGAGGCGTTTTATCGGTACGAGCACGATCCGTCGGTGCGCGCGCTGCTCCTGTTCGGCCACGGCGAGCATTTCTCGCGCGGCATAGACGTCGACGCACAACAGGCGGCGCTCGCCGCGGGACGACGGCCGGCGAGTCCGGAGTCGATCGACCCGCTGGGCAAGTCACAGCCGCATCGGTCGAAACCGGTGATCGTCGTCGTGCATGGCGACACGTGGAATCTGGGACACGAGATCTATCTGGCGGGCGACATCCGGATCGCCGCCGCGAACACGCGCTTCGGCCAGGACGAGAACACGCACGGGCGCTTTCCCGGCGGCGGTGCGACGGTGCGCTTCGTCCGTGAAGCCGGCTGGGGCAACGCGATGCGCTACATGCTGACCGGCGATCACTGGAGCGCCGACGAGTCGTACCGCATGGGAGTCACGCAGGAAGTCGCGGCGACGCCCGAGGCCGCGCTCGAGGCGGGGATCGCGATGGCGCGGAAGATCGCCGCGTGCGCGCCGCTGTCGATCAAGGCCACCCTCGCGTCGGCACATCAGGTCGTTGATCCGGTGGAGGCTGACGCGTTGTCGAAGCTCGATGCGCAGTACGGCGCCCTGTACCGTACGGAGGACTTTCTCGAGGGCCGGCGCGCTGAAGCCGAAGGCCGGCCGCCCAAGTATCAGGGAAAGTAGTGGCGTGGCGCGAGGTGCCCCGGCGGTCCTTACAGAATCTTGTGTGCACGCTCGCCCTTTCGACGTCTTGTATTCCTATTCTGCGGTGCGTAGGATTCGGGCGCCCTGGCGTTCGTGACCAGTCGTGTCATCGGGCGTCGGGGAGTTAGGAGGCGTGATGGCTGACGCGACGTCCCTGTCGTTGGCAAAGTTCACTGACGCCGTCCACGCGGCGGTGAAGGCTGCGGTGCAGAAACATCCCAAGTTCAAGATGGACGCACCGAGCGCCGTCGCGGTGTCGTATTTGATCCGAGGCATTCCGGTTCCGGAACCGTTGGCCGTCAACGCGACGCTCGCGGAGACCCGTGCGTTTGCGGCAGACATCGCCTCACAGCTCGCCAGCAGCCCGGCTGTGGGAGCAGCGGCCGCCGGACGCCCCGCGGAAGCGGTCGTCTATTCACGCGGCAACCACGTCATCATCGGGATTCCGGCGATCACGGATGTGTTGATCGAACGGTAAGGCGCTGCGGCCATGGCCAAGCTCTGTCCAAGTGCACAGCCAGGCATGGACCAGTGCCGCGTGCTCGGCGTCGTCAGGCATGACGCTCCGCGGCCGTTGCTCGTCTACCTGACGCAACCGATGCCGGCCACCGCGGAAGTCCTCGCGATGGCCGCGCCGCTCAAACCCACAGAGATCTTTCGTCTGGCGGCAACCTGCGCGGAGAACCGATGTCCGCATTTCGACGGCGCCGACTGCCGCCTGGCGACGCGAATCGTTGACATGCTGCCGGCTGCCGTTGAGGCAGCGCCTCCGTGCCCGATCCGAAGAGACTGTCGCTGGTACTCGCAGGAAGGATATGCAGCCTGCCGGCGATGCCCGGAAATCACGACGGTTACCTACGATCTGTCCGACCAGACACGACAGGTATCCGGTCTCGAGGTCATGACCGATTGAAAACGAGCGCGTAGGAACCGAACAGCGCCTGCGTTCGATGCCCGCTTACTGCCGTGTCGAAACGGCTGCACTGAACACGGGCGCCAGCTCAGCGGGCGACGTCGCGGTCGGTTCCGGCACGTGTGCATCTCGTCGCAACGCGACGTGGTGCCGCACACCCCGGTCGTCGAACGCACGCGCCAGACCGTCCCGTGTCGAAATCAGCTGTGTCCAACCGGCCTGGCGGAGCTTGCGGTTATCGAACCGATGGCCGCGCCACAACGTCGCCGTCCGATACGGTGTCAAGACTCGCGGAAAGCGCCCCTTCGATGAAACGTGGAGCCGTTCCGCCGCTCCCGACAGCAGCATGGCCGCGAAGAACGGGCAGCGAATCGACCGGAGGTGCCCGACTTCTCTCTTGTAACGCCGTACGTACTCATCGACGGTCGGCAGGTCATCGTCGACCACGTTGTAGGCGCCAGTCGGGAGCGCACCCGTTCCCGCAAGAGCGACAGCCTCGGCGCAGTTCGACACGTGCGACAGCGGCAGCATGTGGCTGGCGCCGAACTGGAGCAGCCAGCCGCATCCTGAGAGCCCGACGCGCGCGGGAAGGAGAGGCCTGCCGCATCCGTAGAGCGTTGCGGGGCGGAGGATCACCACTTCGAGGGCCGCTCGGGCGATGTGCTCATGAACGAGCAACTCCTGGCGGAGCTTCGCGTGGGAGTAGACGTCGCGCCACTCCGGATGTGTCTCGAGGCCGATCCCTTCGTCGACGAGACGATCGACGGGCACGTCCGCGAGGCCGTAGACGCTCAGGGAACTGACCAGTACCAGTCGTCTCACGGCCGAAGACGCCACTGCGTCCAGCAGTCGGCTGGTTGCGACGACGGTGTCGAGGAAGACGCTCGAAGGCGAGCCGCGCATTGCCGCAGCGAGATGGCAGATCGTGTCCGCGCCCGCTACGGCGCGCTCAGCATCCCTGGCGGATTGAAGATTGCCGACCGTCACCTGCACGCGGTCGGCGTACGGCCCCGACGCGAGCGCCCGAAGCGGAGCCGCGTTGCTGCTGGGTCGCGCCAGGCAGCGAATCGTCGTGACGCCGCGCGCGAGAAGACGTTCGACGACGACCGTGCCGAGGAAACCCGTGGACCCGGTCACGAGGACAGTCATGCCACGCGCGAGTGTTCGGTGCCGAGTTGAGCGAACACGGCATCACTGATTGCCGCAACCTTCAGGATCTCGTGATATGAGACCGGCACCGGCGTGTCGTTTCGAATGCTTTCGTAGAACGCGTTGATGAGAAAGTTCAGTCCGGACAACGTGTGATAATCGCCGCGCACGCACCGCAGGACGTTTTGTGTGCCTTCGCGGAAGCACTGAATACCGTCGCCGAAAATGCAGCTGAGCCGCCCGAGCGGACCGGGCAAGGCGGCTGGAGAGCTCCAGATGATCGTACCGGCTTCGAAATCGAGCCGCGCGGTTCGCTTCGTGCCGTAGACCGTCAGGAGATGGGCAACCGGCCGGGCGTGCGACGTCAGCGTGACGTACGCCGACCTGTCCTGGTCGAACAGCATCACACGCAGTTCGTTCAGCAGGTGTGACGCAGGATGAGTGTCGTCCGCTCGCCGGCAGGCTCGGGCCTGGACCGTCGGCCGGTCGCTCATGAATTCCGCGACCTTGTTGAGGAGATGGTCGATCAGGTTGTGGGCCAGCTTGCCGGGCAGCCGGTGCACCCAGTGGTCATCGTCTGCGAGGACGCAGGATCCGAACGGTCCCGACAGGGCATAGCCGAGAACACTCTCGATATGGACGGGCTCGCCCAGCGCGCCCTCGGCGATCAGCCTCCGGAGCGTCCGCGCAATTGGATCGAAGTAGAAGCCATAGCCAATTGTCAGTTTTCGATTGCGGACGATCGCGGACGCGACCAGCTGCTGGGAGTCGGCGTGACAGAGCGTGAGCGGCTTCTCGACGAAGACATGGCAGCCTGCGCAGATCGCCCTGGTCGCCAGCGGCAGATGTGACGGCGGGGGCGTGGCAATATGCACGATGTCGGGCCGTTCGGCGTCGAGCATCGCGTCCACGTCCGAAAACCACTTCCCGATGCCGTGACGCAGGGCGAGCTGCTCGGCCATCAGCGGCTCGCGATCGCAGACAGCCACAATCGCCGCTCCGGACAACGTCCGAATCTCGCGGACGTGATTCTCGCCGGCCTTGCCGCACCCTACGAGAACAACCCTGAGCAGAGCACCTGCTTGAGGAGTCAATCGGTTCGGCGATCCTGCTGCCACGGCTTCGCACGACATGTGCCGGCACGTCGTCGGGAGATTTCTCGAATGGTCCGACTTCTCCGGGTCGGTACGGCCGGGGCGATAGAACCTTACGACTCATTAGCGGCGGCGAGGATGCTTTGCGAGGGAAAAACTTTGCCACCGACTCGCGCGGCGGGGGATTTGCCAGTGATGCTCGCCCGGTCGAGCTGAACCGCGCTCGCGCCGCGATGAGTGAATCGATTCGGAACGGTGAGAGCGAGGACTCATTGATCCGCCCTCATCCGGTAGAGGGCTGTCGTTCGATTGAGCTCCTCAGTGCAGTCGCGACTTCTTCGGCGATGTTGTCCTGAACCTTCAGGACGTCGTCCCATGGTCGGTCGTAGCTTTCCGACCACATGACGTAGCCGTTCTCCGGACGGATCAGCCGCGCCGCAACGCGCAGGCGGTTGCCCGACTTGCGGACGCTCCCATCGAGCAGATACGCGACGTGCAGCGCGCTGGCGATCTCGGCGATCGGCACCCGCTTGCCCTTGAAATAGAACGAGGACGTCGGCGCGGGAACTCGAAGGCCGGGAATCCTGCTGAGCCTGTCGATCAATTCCTCGGTCATGCCGTCGGCGAACTCTTCCTCCTTCATCCCTTCGGTGAGGTCGAGAAACGGCAGCACCGCGATGGCGATCTCGTGCTTCTGAGCAGCTGCAGGCGGGGCGGATCGATCGCCGTTCGCAGCCTCACCATGCCCGATTTGTCGAGCCACGCTCGATCGCCGTGGCGAACCGGGACGACTGATCCAGTACGCGCCGGCCGTTGCGGCGACGCCTGCGAGCACCAGCGCGGCGATCGCTGCCCGTGTCGGGAATCGGACGGCGTTCGGCGGCGGCATCAGCGGCGATGCGGGTTCCGGAGCGTTCTCGGATCGACCGATCCACCATGCGTCCAGCTCCGCCTTGTACGCGTACGGGATCGGACGATGGGCCCGCTTGTGCCGATGGACGGGCAATCCGTCGGTCTGTTCCCATCGTTGGACGGTGCGGACGTCGCGGCGGAAATAGGCGGCGATGTCCTTCCAGGATTCCAGGCGCTCGCCGAACGCGCGCGACTGCTCCGCTTCAGACTCGGGCCGACGGTGGTCAGTCATCTGGTATCCAGACGTGTGAGCCGGATCGTACTGAAGACCGCGCGAAACACAAGCGGCAAACCTGCGAATGCAGTCTCCTGCCGTCTCATGCCGTCGTCGAATGACGGCGCACCTGGACATCTGCCGCTTGTCACCGCTCGCAGATCAGCGAGCGTCTGCCTACCGTTGGCTCATGCTCGACAGGAATGCGCGATACGCGATTGCAAGCGGCGGCTTGATTGCCGGGACCCTGGACCTGACGCAGGCCATGATCCTGTTCGGCCGGCGGATCCCGCTGGTGATTGCGGCGGGCCTGCTCGGCCGCGGCGCCTTGCGCGGTGGCGCCGCGACGTACGCGCTCGGGATCGTCCTGCACTTCTTCATCGCGTCTTCGGCGGCCGCCGTGTATTACGCGGCCAGCCGCAGGCTGCGCTTCATGGTGGACCACCCGCTGGTCTGCGGGTTGCTCTACGGGGCAGCCGTCGAGAACGTCATGAACCTCGTCGTCCTGCCGCTGTCCGCCCTGCACGCGGCGGGCCCGTACAAACTCTATGACTTGATTCTGGGGCTGGTCGTGCACATGGTCGTGGTCGGCTTGCCGATCGCGTTCAGCGTCAGCTGGTTCGCCACGAAAGCACAAAGGCACGAAGACCAGTACGCTGCTTCGTGACTTCGTGTCTTCGTGGCCGTCAGTCGTTGTGCGCGTGGAGCAGCCGGTGCTGGGTGATGCCGTCCATGTTGTTTTCGAGGTACTCGACGCCGTCGGCGGTGATCGTCAACCCGGAATCGTCGCCGCGCTGAACGAACTTCTTCTGCACCAGATACCAGACGGAGAACTCGAGGTGCTCGCGCGGGCGCCCGATCACTGCCTCGATGTCCAGCATCGACATCGCAGGCGTGCGCGGCTCGGTCCGTCGCCGCGTGTAGAGCAGCTCGAGCAGCGTGAGACGCGCGATCTGTTCGCCGCGGACGTTGACGTCGCCGCCGCCGTTCGACCCGTCGATCAGCTTCCAGCGCTCGCGCCAGAAGTGCTGATGCACGACGTCGTACTGTGCCCGCCGCTCGGGATCGCTGAGGACCTCGTACGCTTCGGTGAGGTCACGAAAGCGGGCGGCGTTGCCGGTGTCCTTGTTGTCCGGGTGAAAGCGCTGGGCCAGCAGCCGGTAGACGCGGTGGATCGTTTCCGGCTCGGCGTTGGCGCTGATCTGGAGCGTTTCGTAGTGATCGGACACGATGCTCTCGTCCTGAGGGGGCGCGTCCCTCCTATCGGCGTCAGCGAAGCGGCGCAGTAGTTGAGACGGCTACGAACGGATGCAATCGCGTGCACGTGACGCGTACAATGGCGCGTCATGCGCGCAAAACTGATTCCGATCCTGATACTGAGCTGCGTGGCTGCCGCCGCGCCGCTGCTCGCACAAAGCAACCCCGAGTGGACGCGGCCGTTCCCCCCGTTTCGCATCATCGGGAACATCTACTGGGTCGGCTCGTACGACCTGTCGACCTACCTGATCACCACGCCGCAGGGCAACATCCTGATCAACACCGGGGTTGGCGACACGGCACAGCAGATCAAGGCAAGCGTGGAGCAACTGGGATTCAAGATCACCGACACGAAGATTCTCACCGCCACGCATGGCCACTACGACCATGTCGCGGGCATGGCGGAGTTGAAACGCATGACCGGCGCGCGGCTCCTGGTGTCGGCGCCGGACAAGGAACTGCTCGAGTCCGGCGGCAAGGCCGACTTCCGCTTCGGCGACACACCCGGCGCCCGCTTCGAGCCGGTGACGGTCGACGGGACGTTCAAGGACAACGACACCATCTCACTCGGCGGGACGGTGCTCACCGCGCATCACCATCCTGGCCACACCAAAGGCGCGACCAGCTTCACGCTAAACGTCCAGGAGAGTGGAAAGACCTATCGCGTCGTGATCGCCAACATGGGCTCGATCAATCCCGGCGTCACCGTCAGCGGCATGCCGAAGTATCCAGGGATCGCCGATGACTACGCGCGAACCTTCAAGGCGCAGAAAGACATGCAGATCGACGTCTGGCTC
>DATFXR010000185.1:0-4543 GCA_035315685.1 Vicinamibacterales bacterium
GAGGCGGCCTACTACGCCGCGCTCATGAACTGGAAGATCAGGAGCGACGACGGCAAGCAGGCGGTGCTCGACATCGGCGACTGGGGCGGCCTCGTGATTCGCGGTGGCTATCAGCCGCCGCCGGCACCGCCGCAGGCCGAGGCGGCTGCGGCGGGACGCGGCGATGGCGGTCGCGGCGGCCAGGGCGGCGGGCCGCGCGCGCCGCGCAATGCGGTGTTCGACAGCTTCTGCTGGGGGATCGAGCCGTGGGACGCAAAGAAGGTGGAGGCCGAGCTCCGCAAGCGCGGTCTCGATCCGGTCGCGGATAATCACGGTGACTTCCAGAGCTTCCACGTGAAAGATCCCGGCGGTTTCGACCTCCAGATCAGCAATGGCAGCCGGAAGAACCGGCGGCAGGGAGCGGCGAACGGCAAGACCGCGGCAGCGGCGCCGTTCGCGGTGACGGAGTGGAAGACGGTCTGGCTCGATCACATCTCGTTCGAGGTGCCGAACTACAAGGAGTCGGCCGCCTTCTACGTGGCGCTGCTCGGATGGAAGGCCGGAACCGACGAAGGCAGCCAGAACCAGTGCGAGATCGGCGACGTCGGCGACATCATCATTCGCCGCGGCGGCGGCGGCAATCGCGGTGCGGCGCCGACTCCGCCGCCAGCGGCGCGTCGCGCGTCGATCGGCCACATCGCGTTCGGCATCACGCCGTTCGATCCCGATCAGGTGAAAACGGAGTTGGAGAAGCGTGGCCTGAACGCGCGCGTCGATACCGGCGGCCGCGGTGATATCCATACGGCGAGCTACAAGAGCTACCACACGACCACGCCGAACGGGTTCGATCTGCAGATCAGCGCGACCAACAAGGCCACGCGGGAGCCGACTGCTTGAGGGCGTGCGCAATTATGAATTTGGAATTTGGAATTTGGAATGCGTGATTGATCGCGGGAGGCTCTCATGAAGATTGCGGCACTCGGGTTGATGGCGCTTCTGGTGGTGGTATCGGGTCCGTTCGGGCCTGCGGCAAACGCGGCGTCGGACAAGCTGCTGCTCGTGCCCGGCTACGAAGCCGCGCGCGATCTGCCGGGCGCGCGCGAACTACCGGACCCGAAGACGGACTACAAGGTGGTGTTCGCCGACGGACAGGACGCCAAGAATCCCGGCGACGTCAACCCGATGCTGCCGACGATCGCGACCTACGTCAACACGCTCGGCAAGTACGGCGTCCCCGCCGAACATCGCCACATCGTGATCATGTTCCACCAGCGCACGCCCGACATCGACATCGTGATGACCAACGAGGCGTACAAGGAGCGCTACAACCGCGACAACCCGAACATCGCGATCATCCACGCGCTCAAGCAGGCCGGTGTGGACATCCGCGTCTGCGGCCAGGGTCTGATCGGCCGCAAGATCGACGCGAACCAGGTCAACCCGGACGTCCAGATCGATCTCTGGGCGATGACGACGCTGGTCAATCTGCAGTTGAAGGGGTACGTGCGCGTCGGCTAAATCCGGGTCGGTGACGGGAACGACCCGATATCACGTTTCATGTGCACGTAGTGTCCGCCTTTAGCAGGCCGATGAAAAAGTGATCCTGATTGCTAAAGGCTGATGGCTGAAATACGCGGGCTTTTCGCCATTAGCCATTAGCCCTCAGCCATGCAGGATGCGTTTTTCAGCATCCTGTTAGATTAGGCGGACCCGGAGAAGTCCGGCTGAAGCCGGACACGACGCGCGACGAGAAGACCGGCTAGAGCCGGACACCACGAGCGACCACGAACCAAGAAACGCTCCAGCCGGGCGCAATCATAACCGCAGCGCGTCCACGAAGGCGGGAACGTCCGCGAACACCCAGTCGGCGTGGGCACGTCGCCCTTCGATCACATCCGGCCGATAGTAGCTGAGCAGACGCGTGACCAGCACCGTTCTCAAGCCGACGGCTCGCGCGCCCTGGTGTTCGTCGCTCCCGCCATCGCCAACGAAGATCGCGTCCATCGCGCGCGCGTCGACGGCATCGAGCGCGCGCTGGTAGATCCGCCCGTCCGGTTTGCGGATGCCGAGGGCGTACGAGAACAACACGGCATCGAACCGATCGCGCAGCGGCGATCGCGGCCAGCTCTCGACATCGTCGGCTCCGGCGTCGGAGACGAGCGCTGTCCGGATGCCGGCGGTGCGCAGTCGGTCGAGGGCGTCGAGGATGCAGGGCTCAATCTCTACGAAGCCGATTTCGAAACGGCGGCGACGGCTCTCGATCGCCGCGTGGATGCGCGCGTCCGGAACAGTCGGGTCGATCGAGTGCGCGACCAGGCGCATCGCCTCGAAACCGTCGGTGACCCGGCCGACGCAGCGGCCGTGTAGGTCCTCGTCGTAGTAGCGACGCTGCCATTCGCGCTCGCACACGCCAAGATGCTGGCCGACCGGCAACTCTCCGGCCAGTGCCGGCGCCGGCACAGACACCAGCGTGTGAAACAGATCGAACAGCACCGCGACCGGCCTGCGCGACGGCGGCTGTGAATTCTGCGCCACGGCCGCGATTCTGACACACCCGCCGGAAGATGCTCCATTACAATGCCCGCGATGGACGACCGGTTCATTTCGTTCCGCCGAGCGACCGCGGCGGCGCTGCTGGAAGGCTCGGGCGCGACACCGCCGGATCTCCGTCAGGCGATCGCGCGCGGCAATCCTCCGCCTGACCTGGTGACGCTGGTCGAGAAGATCCGATCGCGCGCGTACACGGTGACGGATCAGGATGTCGACGCGCTGCGCGCGCACTACAGCGAGGATCAGCTCTTCGAGATCATCGTCGTGGCGGCGTTCGGCGCGGCGTCCGACCGGCTCGCCGCCGCGCACAAGGCGCTGGAGGACGCGTGAGGCTCGCGAAGGTCGAGCGCGGCGATCGGATCTCGGTGCGGCTCTTCTACCGGTTCATCCGGGCGGTCTCGGGATTTCGCGCGTCAGACGTGATGCGCACGCTGCGGTACCGCCGGCAGTTCTTCGGCGGACCGCACTCCGCGCACACCCACGCGGTCTTGCGCGGGCCGTCCGAGTGGTCCATCGGCGAGCGCGAGCTCTTCGCCGCCTTCGTGTCGCACAAGAACCAGTGTCACTTCTGAACCAACGCCCACGCCGCGGTCGCGGCGTCTGCGCTCGACAGCGACCCGCTGGTAGGGCAGGTGCTGAACGACTACACGAGCGCGCCGATCGACGAGAAACTGCGCGCGACGCTCGCGTTGATCGAGAAGATGACGCTCGATCATCACAGCCTCGGACCTGACGATGTCCGGAAGGTGATCCGGGCTGGCGTGTCCAGGCAGGCCATTCAGGATGCGCTCGAGGTCGCGTTTCTGTTCAACATCTACGACCGGCTCGCCGACGCGATGGGCTGGGACGTCCCGGCGCTCCGCAGTGGCTACTATCAGGTGGCCGCCAGGCGATTGCTCAGGCGCGGCTACGCGTAGTCGGCGTCGGCCGCGCGGATCGATCGCAGGCGCGGAGTTATACTTCGCGCGCGACGGCATCGCGGTGTCAGACCGGTCCGATGCGGGTGGCACCGTCACAGGAGGTCCCGCGTGAAGCGTTACGTGATCGTCATTCTTCTTCTCATCGGCGTTGCGGCCTTCGCGCAGCAGCGCGGGCAGGAGCCGGCACCGCAGGCACAGCAGCCAGGCGGCGGCGGACGCGGACGCGGGCTCACGCCCG
This sequence comes from Vicinamibacterales bacterium, assembly GCA_035315685.1. Lineage (GTDB taxonomy): Bacteria > Acidobacteriota > Vicinamibacteria > Vicinamibacterales > CAVVIG01 > QHWK01. The sequence goes on from DATFXR010000185.1 coordinate 3,688, forward strand.
AGCAGCAGGCGGCTCTCGCGGCACAGACCGAGCTCGAAAAGAACACCCCGCAGATTCCCTACGATGCGGTCGCGCTGCCGCTGATGCCGACCGGTCACACGATCGGCGAGACGGTTGGCGTGGCGCTCAATTCGAAGAAGCACATCTTCGTCTACACGCGCAGCGGCAACGTCGGGCCGGCGCGGGGCGCGCAGGCCGCCGAGCTCTTCGAGTTCGACGAGACCGGCAAGTTCGTGAAGGAGTGGGGCCAGAACGCCTACGGCTTCTCGTTCGCGCACGCGATCCGCTTCGACAAGGAGGACAACCTCTACGTGATCGACGAAGGGTCGAACATGGTGATGAAGTTCAACCCGCAGGGACTGGTCACGATGGTTCTCGGCCGCAAGGACGAAGCGGTCGATTACCTCGAGCGGTTCCTCGAGGAAGGACGCAAGACCGATCCCGTCGTGCTCACCGGACCCGGATCCGGCGCCGGCCGCGGCGGCAGCTTCGGGCGGCCGACGGACGTCGCGTTCGACCTCCAGGGCGACATCTTCGTCGCCGACGGCTACACCAACTCGCGCGTCGCGAAGTTCACCAGGGACGGCGAGTTCGTCAAGGCGGTTGGTACCCGCGGGAATCAGCCGGGCCAGTTCAACACGCCGCACACCATTGCCAACGACGCGAAGGGGAACATCTACGTCGGCGACCGCGGCAACCAGCGCATTCAGGTGTTCGATCCGGATCTCAATCCGCTTCGCATCATCAGCAACGTACGCGCGCCGTGGGCGATGTGCATCACGCCGCCGAACGCGCAGGGTCAGCAGTTTCTCTTCAGCGCCGACGCCGGAGGGAAGGTCTACAAGGAAGATCTCGA
>DATFXR010000186.1:0-2858 GCA_035315685.1 Vicinamibacterales bacterium
GGCAGCGCGGCGTACTGGAAATCGACGTCGCTGGCCAATGTCCGGAGTCCCGGCACGTTCAGCTTCGATGGCTCCGCTGTCGGCGCGGGCCTGGCCGATTTCATGGTCGGGCGGCCGAACCAGTTCACCGACGCGGGTCCGAACAACCTGTTCATGACCGAGTGGTACCTTGGCCTTTACGCCCAGGACAGTTGGAAGGTCAACGATCGGACGACGCTGAATTACGGCCTGCGCTGGGAGCCGTACTTCCCGCAGCAGATCACCAACGGCGCGATCTACAACTTCAGCCTCGATGGATTCAAGTCTGGCCAGCGCACGACGCAGTTCACGAACGCCCCGCCCGGGTTCACCTACCCGGGCGATCCGGGTTTCCCGAACGGTTTCGCCGGGATGAACAAGCGCTGGACCAACTTCGCGCCGCGGGTCGGTGTCGCGTGGGATCCGCAGGGCGACGGCCGGATGTCGCTGCGCTCCTCGTACGGAATCTCCTACGACTTCGTGAACGGTCAGTACCACCTGAACACTGCGATCGCGCCGCCATGGGGGTCGGACGTGCGCATCCAGAGTCCGGTCGGCGGTTTCGACGATCCGTTCCTCGGTTATCCCGGCGGCAATCCGTTCCCGCTGCCCTTCGACAGCAACGCCGGCGAGGCGGCGCCCGCCAACGCGCGTTTCTCGCCGGGCGCGAACTACCTCGCGATCGACCCGGACATCCATCCGACCACGGTGCAGTCGTACAACGCGAGCCTGCAGCGGCAGATCGGCAGCAACTGGGTCGCGACCGCGAGCTACATCGGCGCCTACACGACCCATCTCTGGAATATGCAGGCGCTCAACTACGGGTTGACCAGCGTGACGTCCGCTGTCCTCAACGGCGTGCCGGTGACGTGTGTGCCGAGCGCGGCCAACTTCGGCACCTGCATGAACAGCATCCTGCAGCAGCGGCGCGTGCTCAGCCAGATCGATCCGCTCAACGGCGCGCTCATCGCCAACCTGGACGCCCACGACGACAGCGGGTGGGAGCGTTACAACGGGATGCTGCTGTCGTTCGAGCGCCGTGGATCGCGTGTCAGCTACAGCGCGAACTACACGCTGTCGAAGTGCACCGGGCTGCCGAGTCAGCAGTTGCCGAACGTGCAATCAGGGTGGACCGATCCGAACAATCCGTCGTTCGACAAAGGTGCCTGCGATCTCGATCGCCGCCACGTCGCCAACCTCACCGCCAACTACCAGACGCCGACGCTGACCGGCAAGACCGCGGCGATCTTCTCGGACTGGCGGGTGTCCGGGCTGCTGCGTGCGCAGTCGGGCAGCACGTTGAACGTGGTGTCCGGTCAGGACCGCGCGCTCACTGGCATTCTCGGCACCAACCAGCGCGCGACCGTCGTCCTCGACAACGGCTACGGCGACACAACGTCGCTCACGAATTATCTCAACCCGGCCGCGTTCGCGCAGCCGGCGTTCGGGACGCTCGGCAGCTACGCCCGCAACAGTCTGTACGGCCCGTCACGCTGGCAGATCGACATGGCGCTGGCGCGGCTCGTGAGGCTGGCCAAGTCGCAGAGCGTCGAGTTCCGGCTGGAGGCGTTCAACGTCACCAATAACTTCATCAGGATGAACCCGGTGGTGAATCTGAGCAGCGCGACGTTCGGGCAGATTCTGCAGGCCGGCGATCCGCGTATCCTGCAGTTCGGCGCGAAGTACGTCTTCTGATCACGGCATCTCGGTCAAGGGCACAAAGGGTAACAGAGGACACAAAGGGGCGGCATCGTGAAGGTCGACATCCCGCGCCTGTCGCGCGCATCGATCGTCGCCGCAGCGGTCGCGGCGGCGTGGCTCGCCGGCGCCGGCGGTCTGCGCGGCCGCGCACAGGAAGAGAACGTCAACACCATCGCGCGCGGCGTCGACCTGTCGGGTGAGTGGACGCCGGTCCGCGAAGAGGACAACACCGGCAACACCGAGCTCGGCGACTGGGTCGGCATCCCGCTGAACGAGGCGGCGCGGCTGCGCGCGATGGCCTGGGTCGCCTCGATTCAGACGCTGCCGGAGTGGCAGTGCCGGCCGCATGCCGTCTCGTACATCTCGCGCGGCCCGTCGCAGCTGCGCATTTCAAAGGACGTCGACCCGGTGTCGCGCCAGATCACGGCGTGGCACATGGAATGGCTGCGATCGATCGACAAGGCGGTCTACATGGACGGCCGCCCGCACCCGTCGGAGAACGCGCCGCATACCTGGGGCGGGTTTTCGACCGGCGAGTGGATCGGCGACATGCTGAAGATCCACACGACGCACATCAAGGAAGAGTACTTGAAGCGCGACGGCGTGTTTCACAGCGACCGGATCACGGTGAACCAGTTCCTGATTCGCCGCGGCAACTACCTGACCTTCATCCTCGTCGAGTACGACCCGGTCTATCTCACCGAGCCGCTGATCCGCAGCACCGAATATCAGCTCGACGCGCATCAGCACATTCCACCGTACCCGTGCAACGTGGTCGAGGAAGTCGATCGGCAGCGCGGCATCGTGCCGCACAACCTCCCGGGCACCGCGCAGTACAGCGACGATGTGAAGGACTTCGCGAATCGCTACAACATCCCGTGGAGCGTCGTCACCGCAGGAGCAGAGACGATGTATCCCGAGATCCAGGAGAAGATCCAGGCGGATCGCGCCCGGAAGTAGCGCGAAGGCTTTAGCCGAGCGTCAGCCATGAGAAAGATCCTTTTCGCGACGATCGCGATGGCGGTTGCCGTGGTCGCGCCCCGCGGGCGCGCCGAGCAGCCGCCGGCGCGGACCGCTGATTCGCCAATCGAGATCCTGCCGGTCCACGGCAGTGTCTACATGATCGCCGGCGCCGGCGC
>DATFXR010000187.1:0-9254 GCA_035315685.1 Vicinamibacterales bacterium
GCTGAAGGATGCCACGTCGGCAGTGCTCGAAGTGCCGAACGTCATCATCCCGGAGGAATCGAACTACCTGCTCAACCCGCGTCACGCCGACTTCGAGTCGATCGAGATCGGGAAGCCGCAACCCTTCGAGTTCGACCTGCGATTGCTGCGGTGAGCATCGCCATGCCTCCATCGACGGTTCGCAGCCGCGTGGCATCGATCGACGCGCTGCGCGGCCTCGTCATGATCCTGATGGCGCTGGATCACACCCGCGACTTCTTCGGCGCAACGGCGGTCAGCCCGACCGATCTCACCCGCACGACGGCAGCTCTCTTTCTCACGCGCTGGATCACCCACATCTGCGCGCCGACGTTCTTCCTGCTGACCGGCACGAGCGCGTACCTGACGCTCGGCCGCCGCACTGTCCCGCAACTGTCGCGACTGCTGGTGACGCGCGGTCTCTGGCTGATCGCGCTCGAGCTGACCGTCGCCCGCTGCTTCGGCTATCAGTTCAATGTCGACTATCGCCTGACGCTGCTGGTGGTGCTGTGGGCACTGGGCTGGTCGATGATCGGCCTCGGCGCGCTGGTGCGGCTGCCGCCGTCGGCCGTGGCCGCGATCGGCGCGGGCATGATCGCTTTTCACAACCTGCTCGATCCGATCCGCCCCGCGGCGCTCGGCGCGTTCGCGCCGCTGTGGAGCATCCTGCATGCGCCAGGCGTGGTGTTGTCGACGCCGGCCCATACCGTGTTCGTTGCCTACCCGCTGATTCCGTGGGTTGGCGTCACCGCGGTTGGCTTCGGTCTCGGCGCGCTGTACGCGCAGCACGGCGACCGCCGCCGCCGGATACTGCTCGTTGTTGGGGTCACGTTGACGACGGCGTTCCTGGTGCTGCGCGCGATCAACGTTTACGGCGACCCGGTCCGGTGGAGCACGCAGCCGTCGGCGGTCTTCACGACGCTGTCGTTTCTCAACGCCACCAAGTATCCCCCATCGCTGCTCTTTCTGCTGATGACGCTTGGACCGGCCGCGCTGGTGCTCAGGAGCATCGACGCGCGAACGCCTGCCTTCCTGTCGCCGTCGCGCGTCTACGGGAAAGTCCCGCTTTTCTACTTCGTCGGCCACCTCACGCTGATCCATCTGCTGGCGGTTGCGGTGTGCTACGCACGGTACGGCACTGCGCACTGGATGTTCGAATCGCCGCGTCCCGATCAGTATCCGATCACGCCGCCGCCCGGGTGGGGCTACTCGCTGCCCGCGGTGTACGCGCTCTGGATCACCGTCGTCGTGCTCCTTTATCCGGCGTGCCGATGGTATGCCGCGATCAAGGCGCAGCGCGGCGCGTGGTGGATCAGTTACTTCTGACGCCGCTCGGGGACCACCTCCAGCGGGGCGCGCAACCCGCCGGGGCGTAGAATGACGGCGTGCCGTACGCCACGTCCGCAACCACGCGCAGCAGCGAAACCGCACCGTTCGCCTTCACCGGCGCACAGCCACTGCTGTCAGCGGACGACATCATCGAGAGTCCTGAAACGCATCTGCGCTACCGCATCGCGCGAATGCTCGGTGAAGGGGGCTTCGGCCAGGTGTACCTGGCGACGCGGATCGGACGGTCGGCGTCCGTACCGGAGACCGTCTGCATCAAGGTGAGCACGCGAATTGACGGCTGGGTGCGCGAAACCTACTTCGGATTCCTGCTCGTCGGCCATCCGCGCGCCATGCAGGTTTTCGATTGCTTTCCGGTGATGCGCGGCAGCCGCCCGCTCTATTGCCTGACGCTGGAGTACGCGCGCCACGGCGACCTCAGCGCGTTTCTGGCGCGTTCCGACAAGCCGTGGACCGAAGCGATCACGCGGCGGGAAATCGCCGGCGTGCTCGAGGTGCTCGCCAAGCTCCATCGCGGCCAGACGCTCCATCGCGATCTCACGCCGATGAACGTCTTCGTCTGCGACGGCTACCGCCTCAAGCTGGGCGACTTCGGCATCGTCCGGCAGCAGAGCGACCGCCGCGGCATCACCGCGCGAACGATGAACGCCCTGACCGCGCCCAGCGACATCCTGGCGGGCGCGGTCCCCAAATGGCAGGCGCGTGACGATGTTTATCAGGTTGGTCAACTGCTGGCCATGCTGATCAAGGGCGACGCGCGATCGCGGATTCGCTCGAACGACGTCCGGCGGCTGACGTGCAGCGATCACCTGAAGGAGATCGTGCACCGCTGCGTCGGCGAACGGCGGAAACGTTATGAGAGCGCCGACGAGATGATCGCGGCGCTGCGCAATCCGCCCGCCGAGCTGAAAGCGGGGCACCTCCGGACGCTGAAGGGTGTGCACATCGCCTTCACCGGGATCCTCAGCGTGCGCCGGAAGGAAGCCATCGCGGCCGCACGAAGGGCCGGTGCGATCATCCATGACGCGCCCTCGGTCCGCACGACCGTCGTCGTCCGCGGGCGGCCCAATCCGCTGCAGGCGGCTGGCCGCGATGGCGGACTGAAGCTGATGGAGATCAAGCGGCTGCGTGAAAAAGGCCATCGCATCACCCTGCTCGACGAGAAGCGCTTCTGGCGGCTCGCTCCGCGGCCGCCTGGTCGTTGAGTCGCGAGCGACCGTGGACGCGCCGGCGCGACGCACGCGCGCTCCGCGCCGTGCCCGTGGCGCTGACGCGTGGACGCGGCCATCGTGTACGCACGTGAGCCACAACGAACACTGATGTTGAAAATCGGTTCGATTTCGTAAAAAAGTCGTTGGTTTTCTGCCCGGGGACAGCCACCTTGGTGGAATTGTTCCTGGTCTCACATTCGCCTAATTTCACCGCGACACCTCAACGGTTCACGGTAGTAAGCGCGCGCCGCCATCGGGTGTCAGACACGCACAACAGTTCGTTCGAGGCACATCCCCCCGGTGCGCACGCACCGTAACGTGGCTGGCGAGAGGCGAGTATGGGACTGCTCTATTCGTTGCCGGCGCGTCGAAGCGGAGCGGTTCTGAATCCTCGAATGCGTCGTTACAGCGTGTTGACGATGACAGTCATTCTCTTCGTCGCGCTGTGTGGCGTGGCATCGATCGCGTCTGCGGCGCCCGACCCCACGACGACCTTCGTGCGCAACTGCAGCAGTTGCCACACGTTTGGGCATGGCGTCCTGGTCGGACCGGACCTGAAGGGGGCGACCGATCGGCACGACCGCCGGTGGCTGGCAGCGTGGATCGCCTCGTCTGATCGTCTGATTCAATCCGGCGACGCGACCGCGCGGGCGCTGTTTTCGAAGTTCAACAAGCAGCGCATGCCGGATCAGCGTCTGTCGCCAGACGAGATCACGGCGCTGATCGACTACCTCGCGGCAGGCGGTCCAGCACGAGTAGCGCAGAACACGGATCGCTCGGTCGAGACCGCAACCTCGGACGACATCGTGAACGGCAGCGACCTCTTCGCCGGACGGCGTGCGTTTGCGAAAGGCGGCGCCCCGTGTGGGTCGTGTCACCGCGTGGGAGCAACTGACGCGTCCGGTGGCACGCTCGGACCAGACCTGTCGCGTTCCTATCGGCGCTACCGTGACAAGGGCATGGCGACGCTCTTGTCACGGGGCTGCTTCCCTCGCGTCCCGACCATCTCCGGCCACGCCCTCACTGATCAGGAAGCGTTCGCACTGAGGGCATTCCTGCGCGAAGCAGCCGTGGATGGGCGATGACCGACCGATTCCTGTTCGTCATCGCGCCGTACGTGACCGGAGCAGCCGCGGTTCCCGCGTGCGTCGTCCGCTGCCTGCTCGCAGCGCGACACGACGCGTTCGCGATGGCGAAGCCGGCCGGCGAAGGCCGCGCCACGATCCGCTCGATCTGGCGGTGGGCGATTGGCATGGTCGCCCTCGGGCACGTGGCGGCGCTGGGGTTCCCCGAGTACGTGCTGCGATGGAACCACGATCCGATTCGGATGCTGGTGGTCGAAGGCGCCGGCGCGGCGGCTGGTGCGGTTGCGCTCGCGGCGCTGATCGCAATCTGCGTGCGACGAGTGCAGCGCGCAGGTGCGTGTGCGTCGGCCCTGGACGTCATCGCGGGGACGCTGCTTCTGAGCGGCCTCGCCTCGGGGGTCGGCGTGGCGATCGCCTTCCGGTGGGCGTCGTCATGGTCGGCTGTGACTGTCGCTCCGTACGTCCAATCGCTGCTGCGAATGGAGCCGGCACCGACGTTGGTCGGGCGTTTGCCGCTCCTCGCCAGAGTGCATATCTTCTGCGCTTTTTCCCTTGCCGCCGTCGCGCCGTTCACGACCGCGGCGCAGGTGATTCTCGGGCCGGTCACCGTGCTGATTGGCTGGACGCAGTCACGCATCGCGCACGCCATGGCCACGGCGCGACACCTGCAGGACGTGGCGTCTGCTCGACTGCAGCCGTTGACGGCTCGGGTCACACGTTCCGACGGAGAGGAGAACTGATCGCTCCATGCGCGCGGTCCTGTTCCTCGTCGTCGGCGTGCTGGCGACCGCAACCGCGGCGTTCGCGGCCCGCGCCTTGTCGCGTGTCGGCGTCCACCAGGGCTACGCGCCGGAGCAGCCGATCGCGTTTTCGCACGCGCTCCACGCAGGCGATTCGAACATTCCGTGCCTCTATTGCCATTCGGGTGCGCGCACGAGCCGGCACGCCGGAATTCCGCCGCTCAACGTGTGCATGAACTGTCACGCGCTGCTCACGAAGCAAACGATCGACATCGAGAAGTTGAAGGAAGCGGTCCAGCGTCGCCAGCCAGTCGCGTGGACGAAGGTCCACAACCTGCCCGACTTCGTCTACTTCAACCACAGTCAGCATGTCGGCGCCGGAGTGGCGTGCGAGTCGTGCCACGGCGCCGTGCGAACGATGCAGCGAATTCGTCAGGACGCGCCGCTCACGATGGGCTGGTGTCTCGACTGTCACAAGGCGCGGCCGCCGCAGATGCACCTGGCCGGTCAGCCGGCGCAGACCGCCGGCGGCGCGCACGCGCAGCGTCCCGGACTCGACTGTGGGAAGTGTCACTACTAGCGAGCGGAGCAGGAACTCGTGGCCGTCGACCTGAAATTCTGGACCAGCCTGGATGCACTGCGTGCGGACGCCGATCGGCGCGCTGCAGCCGAACGCGACTGCTTCGCCGGTCAGCGCGCCCGCACTGGTCCGCCGCCAGAGCCGAGCCGCCGCGACTTCCTGACGCTCGCCGGGTTCGGCATCGCGGCTGCCGCAGCCTCGGCCTGCTCGCGCGGGGCGGTTCAGAAGGCCATCCCGATGCTCAGCCAGCCGGAAGAGCTCACGCCAGGCGTACCGAACTGGTACGCGACCACGTGCGGCGGGTGTTCGGCTGCATGCACGCTGCTGGCGAAGACGCGCGATGGACGTCCGATCAAGATCGAAGGGAACGCCGACTCCGTGGTGTTCGGGAGCGGCACCTGCGCCACCGGGCAGGCGACCGTCCTGTCGCTGTATGACGATGCGCGGCTGAAGGGACCACTGTGGCGCGGTCAACCGGCGGCGTGGGCCGACATCGACGCACACATCGCAGAACGCCTCGCGGCGGCTGCGGTCGCGCATCAGCGTGTTGCCCTCGTCTCGAAAACGATCGCCGGCCCGGCGACGCGAAGGTTGATCGCGGAGTGGTCGCGCCGGCCTGGATTCGAGCACATTGTCTACGACGCGGTGTCGGTCGCAGCCCTTCGTGAGGCGACCCGAGCCGCGTTCGGCGTCGATGCGCTCCCCCACTACCGCTTCGATGCCGCACGTGTGATCGTCGGAATCGAGTCCGACTTTCTCGGCACCTGGCTGTCGCCTGTCGAGTTCACCCGCGAGTACGCCATGCGGCGGCGGCCGGAATCGGCCTCGGCGATGTCGCGACACGTCCAGTTCGAGTCTGGTGTGTCGCTGACCGGCAGCAACGCCGATCGTCGCGTCGTGATCAGGCCGTCACAATCGGCGTCAGTGGCGCTGGGCCTGCTACGGCGGATCGCGAGCAGGCGTGGTGAGGTTGCCGTTCCCGATGTCGACGAATCGGCGCTCGACCGGCAGACGCTCGATGCAGCGGCAGATGATCTATGGCGCGCGCGTGGCGAGTCGCTCGTGGTCTGCGGCGCCAACGACGTGGACACGCAGATGCTCGTCCACGCGGCGAACGCGCTGCTCGGCAACATCGGCACGACCGTCGACCTCGACAACGTGTCGCTGCAGAAGCGCGGCGACGACGTCGCCCTTGCCCGCCTCGTCGACGCCATGGCAGCAGGACGCGTCGGCGGCCTGATTCTCTACGGCGTCAACCCCGTCTACGATGCACCCGCCGGCGATCAATTCGCCGCCGCGATGAGGCGCGTGCCACTGACCGTGTCATTCGCCGATCGCCTCGACGAAACGGCTTCGCACGCCGAGTTCGTCTGTCCCGATCACCATTTTCTCGAGGCGTGGGGAGACGCCGAGCCGGTCGCCTCCTGCTACAGCCTTGCACAACCGACGATCTCGCCGTTGTTCGACACGCGTGCCGCACAGGACAGCCTGCTGTTGTGGCTCGGTCGATCACCGGATTTCTACGCCTACCTGCGGAGCGTCTGGCGCGACACGCTGTTCCACACACAGACGCGCTACACGACGTTCGACGAGTTCTGGGATCACAGCCTGCACGACGGCATCTACGCGATACCGCCACGCACGATATCGGAGAAGCCGTTGGTGGCCGACTGGCGCGCGTCCGCTGCGAGTGTCGCTCGCTCGCAGTCGGACGCCGCCGCCAGTCGGGACCACGACACATACGAGCTGCACCTGTACGAGCCGGTCGCCGTGCGCGACGGTGCGCACGCCAACAATCCCTGGCTGCAGGAATTGCCGGATCCGGTCTCGAAGGTCACCTGGGGAAACTACGCCGCGATCGCGCCCGTGGACGCGTCGCGGCTCGGACTCGAGCCCGGCGACATCGTCGCCCTCGACGGCGTCGGCGGGCGGCGCATCGAGCTTCCCGTGCACGTGCAGCCCGGGCAGGCGCCAAAGACCATCTCGATTGCGCTCGGGTACGGACGTACGCGGTCCGGACGTGTCGGGGACGGTGTCGGCGTAAACGTCTTTGCGCTCGCGCAGGTTGCGGCTGGCGCCCGTCGCTATGCGCGCACTGGCATCACGATGACCCGCACCGGCCGCCGCGACGCGCTCGCCACCACGCAGTCGCACCACTCGATGGAAGGCCGCGCGATCGTGAAGGAGACGACGCTCGCCGCGTTGGCGGAACCGGCTGACCACCGCGAGACGGATCTGCCGACGTTGTGGGCGGCGCGGCCGCGCGGCGAGCACAACTGGGGAATGGCGATCGACCTGAGTGCCTGCACCGGCTGCTCGGCATGCGTCACCGCCTGTCAGGCCGAGAACAACGTGGCCGTCGTCGGGCGCGACGAAGTCAGGCGGGGGCGCGAGATGCACTGGATCCGAATCGATCGCTACTACAGCGGATCGGAAGACGGTCCGGCCACGCTGGTGCAGCCGATGATGTGTCAGCACTGCGGCGACGCGCCATGCGAGCCGGTGTGCCCGGTTCTGGCCACGGTCCACAGCTCCGACGGACTCAACCAGCAGGTCTACAACCGCTGTGTCGGCACGCGCTACTGCGAGAACAACTGCCCCTACAAAGTGCGCCGCTTCAACTGGTTCGAGTACGCGCGCAACGATCGCTTCGACTTCAACTTGAACAACCCGCTCGGACTGATGGTGCTGAATCCCGACGTGACGGTCCGCTCGCGCGGCGTCATGGAGAAATGCAGCCTGTGCGTGCAGCGCATTCAGGCTGGCAAGCTCGAGGCACGCCGCAGCGGACGCGCCGTCGACGACGGCGAAATCCAGACCGCATGCCAGCAGGCGTGTCCGGCCGACGCCATCGTCTTCGGCGATCTCGCCGATCCGGGTAGTCGTGTGTCACAGCTGAACCGCGGCCGGCGCAGCTATCACGTGCTCGACGAGCTCGGCACGCGCCCGAACGTCACGTATCTCACGAAGGTGAGGAACGCATGAGGGTCGCCGATCAACGTCGCCATCGCCTGCTGGCGTTTCCGGCTCGCCAGTCGCGCGCATCTGGGGCGCTCAACCGCATCACGGACGACGTGGCGCTGCCGCTCGACACGGGTCCAGGAGCCGGATGGCTGGCGGCGTTCGCCGTCGCGGCAACGGCGCTGCTGGTCGGCATCGGCTGCGTCTCGTACGAGATCGCAACCGGAATCGGCGTCTGGGGCTTGAACCGCACCGTCGGATGGGCGTTCGACATCACCAACTTCGTCTTCTGGGTCGGTATCGGACACGCCGGCACTCTGATTTCGGCAATCCTTCTGCTGTTCCGCCAGCAGTGGCGGACGTCGATCAATCGATCGGCCGAGGCGATGACGATCTTCGCCGTCATCTGCGCTGCGCTCTTCCCGCTGATTCACATGGGGCGACCCTGGCTGGCGTTTTACGTGCTCCCGTACCCGAATTCACGCGGGCCGCTCTGGGTGAACTTCCGCTCGCCGCTGCTGTGGGACGTGTTCGCGATCAACACCTACATGACGATTTCGCTCGTGTTCTGGTATCTCGGCATGATTCCCGACTTCGCGACGCTGCGCGATCGGACGGTGGCGGGCGTGAAGAAGACGATCTACGGCATCGCCAGCCTCGGCTGGGACGGATCGCAGCGCACGTGGTCGCGCTACGAAGCGCTCAACACCATCCTCGCCGGGCTGGCGACGCCGCTCGTGATCTCGGTCCACTCGATCGTGAGCATGGACTTCGCGACGTCGATCCTGCCCGGATGGCATACGACGCTGTTCCCGCCGTACTTCGTCGCCGGCGCGGTCTACTCGGGGTTCGGCATGGTGACGACGCTGCTGATCCTGACACGCGTGCTGATGCACCTGGACCGCTATATCACCCGCCGCCATCTCGACGCGATGGCCAAGGTGATGCTCCTCACCGGCTCGCTCGTCGGCCTTTCGTATGCGACCGAATTCTACGTCGCATGGCTGAACGGCAGCGTCTACGAACGAGCGACGTTCTTCACCAGGGCGACCGGACCCTATGCGCGCTTGTTCTGGACGATGGTTGCGTGCAACGCCGTGGCGCCGCAGCTGCTGTGGTTCTCGCGCATCAGGCGCAGCGTGGCTGCTCTCTTCGTGTTTTCGATCGCGGTCAACATCGGCATGTGGCTCGAGCGCTTCATCATCATCGTCACCTCGCTGCATCGCAGCTATCTCCCCTCGAGCTGGGTCGGCTATCAGCCGACGGCGATTGAAGTGGGGACGCTGGTCGGCAGCTTCGGCCTGTTCTTCAC
>DATFXR010000188.1:0-6689 GCA_035315685.1 Vicinamibacterales bacterium
CTTCGTCTACGTGAAGCTGCGGGTCCACCTGCTGGTGCTCAGCTACCTGCTGATCATGCTGACCCTGCTGCTGCTCTATCTGCTGGCGTGCGATCCGCTGCCGCCGTGCACCGGCAAGGTGAAAGAGTGGCTCTACGCCGCGGTCAGGACGCGCGCGACCGCATCCGAACCGTCGACCGCCGAGCGGCGAGCGGGTGCCGACTCGCGCGGCACGGCGCCGCCGGCGAGCGTGCGGCTCGCCGGACGGAGCGTGTACGATGCGAGGACCAGCGCCAGGAACCCGAGCGGCGCGATGATGTCGCCGGCGCCGTCGCCGACCGCCGCATGCGATACCGCGGCCGCCGTCAGGTCGAACAGGAATCCCGCGTAAGCCCATTCCTTCAACCGCGGCAGGCCCGGCGCCGTGATCGCGATCGCCCCGAGCAGCTTCCAGGTGCTCAGAATCGTCACGAAGTAGAGCGGATAGCCGAGGTGGCGCGTCGATTCGACGACCTCCGGTCCGCTCATCAGGCCCAGCACGCCGCCAATCACAAAGCTTGTCGGTCCCAAAATCGTCGTCGCCCAAAATGCCGCGGTTTTCAGTTGCTGTTTCGTCATCACCGTTCCCTCCTCTGACCACTGGTCGAACGAGCGCGCCTGAGATCGACAGTGCGCGCGAGGGGTGTGTGGGACCGATGGGCCCCGTGGGGTTGGTGGGGCATGACCGATGGGCCTCGCTCGCGAAGCGCGAGCCCTCCCTACCCACCCTATGGGCCTGTCGGTCCTACGCTCCAGTGAGTCCCCGATGCCGTAGACTTACGAAAAACAATGCAGCCCTGGTCGCTCACGACGGCGCTCGCCGCTGTCGAACCCGACGTCTGGTCGACGACGCCGTTCGCCGCGATCGGGGCGGTTCGATCGCTCGACGGCGGACGCGTGCGCTTCGAGATGCGCACGCGCCTCGCTGCAGCGGCCAACGTCGTGAGCCGCCAGGATCTGCCGCCTGCGCTGCAGCCAACGCATGCCGACGGCGTCAGCGTTGCCCGGTTGTCAGACGGCCGCGACCTGGAGCGAGCCGGCGATCGGCTGACGGCGGCCTTCGGGCTCGATTCGATCGTCAGAGTTCCGGTCGGCACTGCCGCGGCGCCCGTAAGCGTGTTCGCGGCGCTGGCGGCGTCGCGCGCGATCGACCGTGCCGAGATCGATGCGCTCGAACGCATCGCCCGACGCGCACAGGTGCTCGCGGACGCTGGTGAGCCACGCGATGTGCGGGAGCGTCGGCTCGCCCGGTTAGACGCGCTCGCTCCAGTGCTCCGGACCCTCGGCGCGGCGCTCGACGTCCGCGACGTGTTCGACGAGTTGTCGAGGGTCACACGCGAGATCCTGCCGCATGAATCGTCGGTCGTCGGGGTTTTCGAAGAGGGGGGCCGACAAGTCCGGCTTCATGCGCTCAGCGCGCCGACCGGATGGACGCTACCGACGGTGATGCGGAGTCAGTATCCCGACGCGCTGACCAGCGCCTTCGAATTCGCGCTGCACCACGATCTGGCGTCGAACCCGCTCGAGCGCGACCGGCCGGCGGCGCGATTGGGCGTCCAGTCTGCGATTCGCCTGCCGCTCTACGTTGGCGGTCAGCTTCGCGGCATCCTCGTCTTCAACACGCGCGAGGTGCACCGCTACACACAGCACGACGTGATCGTCGGGCGCCGCGTGGCCGACTACGTGTCGCTCGCGCTGTCGCATCGGCAGCTCGCCGACGAGGCGGGCGACGCCGCGGCGGTCCAGGCCCGCGCCGCGAATCTCGAGGTGGTCGATGGGCTGCTGAAGACCCTGGCGACGGTGCTCGACATCCGCGAAGTGTTCGATCGGATCTCGCAGATCGCCGAGAAGGTGATGACCCACGACGCGATGTCGATCTCCAAGCCGAGCGACGACGGGCAGCGCGTGACCGTCTACGTGACCACCGGCCCGCTCGCCGAGCTCCAGACACCGTTCGAGATACCGAACCCGGCGCCGGCGCTGCGCGAGCGGCCGTGGGAATTCGTGCTCGTCGACGATCTCGCTGCGCATCCGGGCTTCGCCGAGACCCCGGCTGCGCGCAAGGGGATGGTCTCGCTGCTGACGGTGCCGATCGCCGGGGAGGGTCGATTCCCGGCGGCGGTCAATTTCTTCTCGCGGGCGAAGGGCCATTTCACCCGCGACGACGTGTTGATTGCCCGGAGGATCGCCGATCACATTGCGCTGGCGCTGTCGCACGAGCGGCTCGCCGCGGAGGAGCGCCGGGCGGTCGAGCTGAAGGCACGCGCCGCAAATCTCGAGCTGCTCGACCAGCTGTTGGCGACGATGACTGACGCGACCGAACTGCGGGAGCTGTTCGACCGCGTGTCCAGCGTGGTCAAGAAAGTCGTGCCGCACGACGCGATGGCGCTGCCGGTGATCCTGCCCGACGGCGTGCATGCGCGCCGCTACGCCAGCGCCGGCATGGACGTCGCCGGGATGCCCGAGGTCATTCCCGTTCCGCCGGCATTCGTCCGCGACCCCAACTGGGAGCACGACCTCATCGACGACACGGCCACGCGACCGGAGTGGTACAACCACGAGATCGCCGCGATGCGATTCCGATCGGTGCTGCGCGTGCCGATCCGCATCGGCGGCAAGTTCGCGGCCGGCCTCGCGTTCTTCTCGCGCGCGCCGGGCGTGTACTCGCAGGGCGACGTTCTCGCCGCACGCCGGATCGCGGATCGGTTCGCGCTGTGTCTGTCACGCGAGCAGCAGACCGAAGCGTCGAGGCGCGCTGACGAGGCGTCGGTGCGGGCCGCGAAACTCGAAGCGCGCGTGCGCGCGCTGACCGACGAGCTCGATGCGCGCACCGGGTATCGGCGCGTCATCGGGCGATCGGCGTCCTGGAAGCAGGCGCTCACGCAGGCGACGCAGGTTGCCGCGACCGATACCACGGTGCTGCTGCTCGGCGAATCAGGCACCGGCAAGGAGGTGATCGCGCGGTTTCTCCATCGCGCGTCGTCGCGTCCGAACGGACCGTTCATCGCGCTGAACTGCGCGGCCCTCCCCGAACAGCTGCTCGAAGCGGAGCTGTTCGGCTACGAGCGCGGCGCTTTCACCGGCGCGACACAAAGCAAACCGGGGCAGCTCGAACAGGCCGCGGGCGGCACTCTGTTCCTCGACGAGGTCGGGGAGATGAGCATGCCTGCGCAGGCCAAGTTCCTGCGCGTCCTGCAGGAGCGCGAGTTCCAGCGCCTCGGTGGCACGCGCGTGCTCAAAACCGACGCGCGGATCGTCGCGGCGACGAACCGCGATCTGCAAAAGGCGATTGCGCAGGGCCTCTTCCGGGAAGACCTGTACTACCGGCTGAACGTCTTCGCGATCCAGCTGCCGGCGCTTCGCGAGCGTCCCGACGATGTGCTGCCGCTGGCCGAGGCGTTTCTCGGCGAGTACGGCCGCAGCCTGGGCCGGCCGCCGTCCGGGATCTCGCGCGACGCGCGCGAGCGGCTCCGCAGCTACCACTGGCCCGGCAACGTGCGCGAGCTGCGCAACATCCTCGAGCGAGCGGCGATCCTGTGCGAAGGAGGGCTGATCACCGCCGAGCACCTGTCGATCGGAACGGTGTCGGCACCGGTGCCCCGAGAACAAGTCGTCGAGACGGGCCCTAGGGGGGCGATTCCCGTTCCGGGCGCGAGCGAGCCGCCGGCGCGGCCCACGTCGGCCGGCGACCTGCAGAGCATGGAGCGTACGCTCGTCGAGCAGGCGCTGCAGAACGCGCGCTTCAACAAGTCGAAGGCGGCCAAATCCCTCGGCATGACGCGATCGCAGCTCTACGTGCGGATGCGCCGCTACGGTCTCGAGTAATGGTGCTGTCCGACCTCGCGCCCGCCGTGCGGCAAATCGCCGACGTCGAGGCGTTCGGCGCCGTGCTGTGGCGGCCCGATTCGCAGGCGCAGCTCGTCACGCGGCATCGCGCCGGCGTCGCCGGGCACCTGCTCGCGGTCGCTGATCTTCCCTCGATGCTGGCGCCGCGTCCGGAGCCGGCGACCTCGATGATGGCGGTTCCAGGCTCGCTCGACCCTGCACACCCGCTCGTCACGCGCCTCGCCGGCTACGGGATCGAGTCGCTCCTGGTGATTCCGGTGCCCCGAGACCTCGGCTTCTGGTGGGCCGGGTTGCGGGGTGCCGCCGGCTTCAGCGCCGCTCAGATCGCGGCACTCGAGCGGCTCGTCGCCGATACTGCCGCGGCGCAGAGCGCCGGCATCGAACCTCCCGAGGTCAGGTTCGCACGTCTCGAAGCGATCGATCGCATCGATGCGATGCTGCCGGTGATCGCCGACACGCTGGACATCCGGACGATCTTCCACCGGCTGTCGGAGGTGGCGCGATCGGTGTTGCCGCACGACGCCGCCGCCGTCCAGCTGCTCGAAGATGACACGCGGGCGCGGATCTACGCGCTCGATGGTATTGCCGGCACCGAGACCGACGAGCCGGTCTGGACCCGCTACGCGCCGCTGTTCAACCGCACGTTCCAGTTTGCAATTCACGACGACCTGCTCATGAATCCGGCCGAGCGCGATCGGCCCGCAGCGAAATCCGGCATGCGCTCGTCGATCCGGCTGCCGCTCCGGCTCGACGGCGTGATCGCGGGCGCGATCGAGTTCAGCGCGGCGCAGATCGGCGTGTACAAGGAAACCGACTTCGGCATCGCGTCGCGAATCGCCGAGTACGTGAAGCTGACCATCGCACACCAGCGCATGGCGGATGCGGCGCGCCGTGCCGCGGCGCTTCGTGCCCGCACCGACCATCTTCTCGCGCTCGACGACCTGCTCGCGGCGCTCTCCGGCGTGCTGGACCTCCGCGACGTGTTCGACCGTGTCGCGGAGATTGCGAAGCAGGTCCTGACACACGACGCGATCGCGATCACGACGGTCTTCGAGGACGAGGGCCGCCTCCGGATTCACGCGATCAGCGGCTTCACCGATGACTTTCCGGCGTTCGTGGACGCGCCGCTCCCAGAACCGGCGCTGCTCACCGAACCCTGGGACTACCGGCTGATCGACGATCTCGCCGCCGATGCACGCTACGCGCGGTCGCCGACCGCCGCCGCAGGCATGCGCTCGGCGCTCGGCTTTCCAATCCGCTTCGACGGCCGGCTGAAGCACGGGGTGAACTTCTACTCTCGCCGGCCCCGGGCCTTCACGCCGGACGACGTGCTGGTCGGCCGGCGCCTCGCCGAGCACCTCGCGCTCGCGCTGTCACACAAGCGTCTCGCCGATGCGGCGCAGGACAGTTCGCAGCTGCAGGCCGCAGAGGCGAAGCTCGAGCTGATCGACGAACTGCTCATGACGCTCAACGACTCGGCGGAAGTCAGCGAGATGTTCGATCGCATCTCCGAGATCTCGCGGCAGGTGGTGCCGCACGACGGGTTGATGCTGGCCGTCGTGCTGCCTGACGGCGAACGCGCGAAGCGGTATGCCGACGCCGGCTGGGGCGCGAACGAACCGGCGACCATCCTGCCGCTGCCGGAGCCGTTGAGGAAGCCGGACTTCGAATTCGAGATCATCGACGACCTGACGGAGCGAACGGAGCTGCACAACGTCATGACCTTCGAGCGCGGGTTCCGCTCGACGCTGCGCGTGCCGATTCTGCTCGACGGCCGTCTTGCCGCGGGCCTCGTGTTCGCGTCCCGGGCGCCGGCGGCCTATACGCGGCGCGATGCTTTTATCGCGCGCCGCATCGGCGACCGGATCGCGCTCTGCCTGCGCCGCGAGCGCGGGCTCGCCGAAGCGATGCGCGCCGACGAAGCCGACGCGCGCGCCGCGCAGCTCGAGGCGCGGGTGACGGCGCTGACCGAGGAATTGGACGCGCGGACGGGCTATCGGCGCGTGGTGGGGGCCTCGGCGTCGTGGAAGCAGGTGCTGACGCAGGCAACGCAGGTGGCCGCGACCGACACGACGGTGCTGCTGCTCGGCGAGTCGGGGACCGGGAAGGAAGTGGTCGCGCGGTTCGTGCATCGCGCCTCAGCGCGAGCGAAGGGGCCGTTCGTGGCGTTGAACTGCGCCGCGCTGCCGGAGCAGCTGCTGGAGGCGGAGCTGTTCGGGTATGAGCGGGGAGCGTTCACGGGCGCGGCGCAGAGCAAGCCGGGGCAACTGGAGCAGGCGGCGGGCGGCACGCTGTTTCTGGACGAAGTCGGGGAGATGAGCCCGCAGGTGCAGGCGAAGTTCCTGCGGGTCCTGCAGGAGAAGGAATTCCAGCGGCTGGGCGGAACCCGGGTGCTGAAGACCGACGCGCGGGTCGTGGCGGCGACGAACCGCGACCTGCCGCAGGCGATCGCGCAGGGGCGGTTCCGCGAAGATCTGTACTACCGGCTACATGTGTTTGCGATTCCGTTGCCGCCCTTGCGGGAGCGGCGGGACGACATTCTGCCGTTGAGCGAGGCGTTTCTGACCGAATACGGGCGCGGCCTCGGGCATCCCCCGGCGGGGATTTCGAAGGACGCGCGGACGCGGCTGATCGGCTATCACTGGCCCGGGAACGTGCGGGAGCTGCGGAACACTCTCGAGCGGGCGGCGATCTTGTGCGATGGCGGGTTGATCACGGCGGAGCATCTGGCGCTGACGGCGGCGCCGGTGCCGGTGGTGTCGCCGGCCGGGGCGATCGAGGTGCGGCGGCCTGAGCGGGAGGCGTCGGCCGCGGCCGCGGGGCCG
>DATFXR010000189.1:0-8994 GCA_035315685.1 Vicinamibacterales bacterium
GACGCCGGATTCGGTGCCGGTCAACGCCCCGGCGCTGGCACGGCGCGGCATCAATCTCGTCGTCGGCACGACCGGCTGGGGCGCGCACGAGGCGGCAGTGAGGCGGGCCATCGACGACAGCGGCGCCGGCATTGTCGTCGCACCGAATTTTTCGATCGGCGTCGTGCTGTTCGAAGCAATCGTCGCGCGTGCGGCACGGCTGTTCGCGGCGCAGCCCGAGTTCGGCGCGTTCATCCACGAGGCGCATCACGCCACGAAGAAGGATGCGCCGTCAGGGACGGCGCTGCTGCTCCAGCGGTCGATGCAACAGGCGGGCTTCACGCGGCCGATCGACACCTCGTCCACTCGAGCCGGCTTCATTCCAGGTGTTCACACGATCGGGTTCGACGGTCCGGCGGAGGCGATCACGCTGTCGCACACCTCGCGCGACCGGACGGCGTTCGCTCGAGGTGCGCTCGCCGCCGTGAAGTGGATCCACGGCAGGCGCGGCTGGTACACAATGCGGGATGTTCTGGGACTCACTGAGGCCGAGTAGGACAGATGGGATGGATGGGATCGACGGGCGGATGATTGGCGCGCGATCGTCATGAGAACGTAGCGCGAAGGCTTCAGCCGAGCGGTAGGTAGCCGGGAGAGAAATCATGCGCAGAGCATTGACAGGCGTCGGAACCGCACTCGTTACACCGTTCACGCGCAGCGGCGATCTCGATGAAGCGGCGGTGCGTCGGCTTGGCCGCCGGCAGATCGACGCAGGCGTTCACTTCCTGTGCCCGTGCGGCACGACGGGCGAGAACCCGACGCTGACCGACGCCGAGCGGCTGCGCATCGTCGAGATCCTCGTCGAGGAGTCGCACGGCAAGGTGCCGATCGTCGC
This sequence comes from Vicinamibacterales bacterium, assembly GCA_035315685.1. Classification (GTDB taxonomy): domain Bacteria; phylum Acidobacteriota; class Vicinamibacteria; order Vicinamibacterales; family CAVVIG01; genus QHWK01. Next base: position 875 of record DATFXR010000189.1, read on the forward strand.
CGGCGCAGGCGGATACGACACCAGGGAAGTGATCCACAGCGCGCGCGAGATGGCGCGGGCCGGCGCATCAGGCTTTCTGTCGGTGACGCCCTACTACAACAAACCGACGCAGGAGGGCCTCTATCAGCACTATCGCGCCTTTGCCGAGAGCACCTCGCTCCCGATCATCGTCTACAACGTGCCGGGCCGGACGGGCGTGAACGTCGAGGTGTCCACCCTTGCGCGGCTCGCTCAGCTTCCGAACATCGTCGCGGTGAAAGAAGCGTCCGGCAACGTCTCGCAGATGTGCGAGGTCTGCCGCGCCGTGCCCTCCGATTTCATCGTGCTGTCCGGCGACGATGCGCTGACGCTGCCGCTGATGGCGGTGGGCGGCCACGGCATCATCTCGGTGGCGTCGAACGAGATTCCGGCGGACATGGTGAAGATGGTCGAGGCCGCCGAGCGCAACGACTTCGCCGCGGCGCGAGCGGTTCACGCGCGCATCCTGCCGCTGATGTCGATCAACTTCGTCGAGTCCAATCCGCAGCCGGTGAAGTACGCGATGGCGGCGATGGGACTTCTCGAAGAAGTGTTCAGGCTGCCGATGGTTTCGCCGAAGGCCGAGTCGAAGGAGAAGATCAACGGCGTTCTGAAGGATCTGGGCCTGCTCAAGGCCGCGCTCGTGTGATCGGAACCGGGTCGCCGTAGTGTCCGGCTGCAGCCGGACCGTCATCGATCGCCGGACGGCCGACGGTCCGCCTGAACGCGGACACTACAGATGCCTACAGCTATGCTCGAAACAGACATCACAGATCTCGTGGCTGCCGGCGCGTCGGCCGATCGCGACCGCGCGCGTGGCGTGTTCGCCGAGCTCCGCGAAGCGCTCTCGTCCGGCCGGGTCCGCGCGGCCGAACCGGACCGCTCGCACCCTGTCGGCTGGCGCGTGAACACGTGGGTGAAGCAGGGCATTCTCCTCGGCTTCAAGTTCGGCGACACGGTCGACGCGTCGATGGACCACGGCCGCGTGCCGTTCTACGACAAGGACACGCTGCCGCTGAAAAAACCAGGGCTCGCCGCCGGCATCCGCATCGTGCCGGGCGGCTCCGCGATTCGCGACGGCGCCTACGTCGCGCCCGGCGTGATCTGCATGCCGCCGATGTACGTGAACATCGGTGCGTGGGTCGGCGAGGGATCGATGATCGACTCGCATGCGCTGGTCGGCTCCTGCGCGCAGGTCGGCGCGCGCGTCCACGTCAGCGCCGCCGCCCAGATCGGCGGCGTCATCGAGCCGGTTGGCGCGTTTCCGGTGATCGTCGAGGACGACGTGCTCGTCGGCGGCAACGCCGGAATTTACGAGGGCGCAATCGTCAAGTCGCGCGCGGTCATTGCGGCCGGCACGATCCTCACGGGCTCGACCCCGGTCTTCGATCTCGTGCGCGGCGAGATCATCAGGCCGTCGGCCGAGCGCCCGCTGGTGGTCCCCGAGGGCGCCGTGGTCGTCCCGGGCGCGCGCGCAGTGAGCCACGGCCAGGGCGTCGAGTGGGGCCTCTCGCTCGCCACGCCGGTCATCGTGAAGTACCGCGACTCGCGCACGGACACGCGCACGGAGCTCGAGGCGTGGATCCGGTAGGCGTCCACGCGGCCGGCACACGCCACGAAGGCTCGAAGGCACGCAGAGTCGCTCATACAAAACATTCTTCGTGTCTTGGTGTCTTCGTGGCGGCGCCAGCGCTCTCCGAGGCGTGCGCGTGACGACGACCGCCGACGCGACCGACATCATCGCGGTGACGCGGGCGCTCGTCGACATCGACTCGACCACCGGCCGCGAAGGTGCGGCGGCGCGATGGCTGGCCGACTACCTGCGCGCGCACGGGTGGTCTGTGCTCGAACAGCGCGTGGACGCGTCGCGGTTCAACCTGATCGCGACGCCGACCGGGACCACGACCGGCGCGGTCACCTTCTCCACGCACATCGACTGCGTGCCGCCGTTCTTCCCGAGCCGGCTCGAGGGCGATCGGCTCCATGGCCGCGGCGCCTGCGACGCGAAGGGGATCCTCGCGGCCCAGGTTGCGGCCGGCGATCGCCTCCGGCGGGCCGGCGAGACCCGCGTCGCCCTCGTCTTCGTCGTCGGCGAAGAACGCGGCAGCGACGGCGCGCGGGCGGCCAACGAGGCGGCGACCGAGAGCGGCAGCCGCTTCCTCGTCGACGGCGAGCCGACCGACAACCGGCTCGGGCTGGCGACGCGCGGCATCCTGCGCCTGAAGCTGCGCGCCACCGGCCGCGCCGCACATTCATCGTTTCCGGAGCTCGGCGAGTCGGCGATCGACAAGCTGATCGACTCGCTCGTCGCGCTGCGGTCGGTGCCGCTGCCCGAGGATCCGCTGCTCGGGCACACGCATTACACGATCGGCCTGATCGCGGGCGGCGTCGCGCCGAATGTCGTGTCGCCGTCGGCCGAAGCCGAGGTGATGTTCAGGACGGTCAGCGACGCGGCCGAGGTCCGGCGCGCGGTCGCATCGCTCGAACGGCGCGTCGCGATCGAGCACGTCCTCGAGGTCCCACCCGTCCGCTTGACCACGGTTCCCGGCTTCGACGCCGCGGTATTTCCCTATACGACCGACATTCCGTTCCTGCCGCGTTGGGGCGCGCCGCTGCTGTTCGGCCCCGGATCGATTCACGTCGCCCATACTGCGGACGAGTACGTCTCGGTCGCCGAGCTGCACGCGGCTGCCGATCACTACGTGACGCTCGCGCGGGCGCTCCTTGGATGATCCACGCGCGGAATACGAACGGCGGCTCGCCGACAGACGCGAGCGGATTGCCGCGCTCGATCGCGTCAACCTGCTGATCTCGAACGTCCGGCTGACGCTGGCCGCGGCCGGCGCCACGCTGCTGTGGCTGGCGTTCGTGAGTCGCGCAGTCTCGCCGGCGTGGCCGATCGCGGTCGGCGTCGGGTTCGGCATCCTGGCCGTCGTCCACGCCAAGCAGCTGAACCGGTTCGAGCGTGCGCAGGCCGCGGAGCGCGTGTACGCGCGCGGGCTCGATCGGCTCGACGATCGGTGGGTCGGCACAGGACGCGATGGCGCCGCCTTCACCGAGGATCACCCGTACGCTGACGACCTCGATCTCTTCGGCCGCGGCTCGCTGTTCGAGCGCTTGAACACCACGCGCACCGAAGCGGGCGAGACCACGCTGGCGGCCTGGCTCAGCGCCCCGGCAGCGCGGGCCGAAGTGCTGGCGCGGCAGCAGGCACTCGACGAGCTGCGGCCGCTGCTCGACTTCCGCGAGGACATCGCGGTGCTGGCGTCCGAGTCGCCGGTCGGCCGCACCGGGCTGCTCGCGCGGTGGTCGCGAACCCCGCCGACCCGCTTTCCACCCGCGCTACCAGTTCTGCTGGCGGGACTGGCCGCTGTCACGATTGTGCTCGCCGTCGTCATCTACCGCGATCTCGCGCCACCCGGGCTGTGGCTGCCGTGGATCGCGCTGACCATCGGCATCGCGTCGATCTGGCGCCGGCCCTTTCACGACGTCCTGCACGCGATCGACACGCCGGATCGCGACCTCGGGTTGGTGTCGGAGCTGCTCGCGCGGCTGGAATCGCAGCGCTTTTCGTCGCCGCGTCTCGTCGCGCTGCACGACGCGCTGTTGACGGCCGGTGTCCCGCCGTCGGTCCGCATCGCGCGGCTGCGATCGCTGGTCTCGTGGCTCGACTCGACGCACAACCTGATGTTCGCGCCGATCGCCTACATCTTGTTGCTGCGGTCGCAACTTGCGATCGCCATCGCGCGATGGCACGAAGCCTACGGTCCGGCGATCGCCGAGTGGCTGCACGCGATCGGAGAAGCCGAAGCGTTCGCGGCGCTCGCGACGTACGCGTATGAGCGCCCTGACGATCCGTTTCCGATCCTCACCGAGGGCGGCCCGCTGTTCGATGCCGAGGAGCTGACGCATCCGCTGCTGCCGCGGGCGATCGCGGTCCGCAACGATCTGCAGCTGGGGGGCGACGACGGTCCGCGGGTGATCGTACTCAGCGGCTCGAACATGTCGGGCAAGAGCACGTTTCTGCGGACGATTGGCGTCAACGTCGTGCTGGCGCTCGCCGGCGCGCCGGTCGCCGCGCGGCGCCTGCGGCTGTCGCCGTTCGTGCTCGGCGCGACGCTGCACATCGAGGATTCATTGCAGGCCGGTCGGTCGCGGTTCTACGCGGAGATTCTGCGAATTCGCACGATCGTCGACGCGGCGCGGGGGCCGCTGCCGCTCCTGTTCCTGCTCGACGAGATCCTGCACGGCACGAATTCCTACGATCGCCGCATCGGTGCTGACGGGATCGTGCGCGCGCTCGTCGGCTTCGGCGCGATCGGCCTCATCACCACGCACGATCTGGCGCTCGCCGAGCTGCCGGCGACGCCCGGCTCGAAGGCGGTCAACATGCACTTCGAGGACCGGCTCGAGCAGGGTCGGATGCTGTTCGATTACCGGCTGCGCCCGGGCGTCGTCGAGCACAGCAATGCCCTCGCGCTCATGCGCGCAGTCGGACTCGAGGTCTGAAAGCAACCGCAGAGACCGCAGAGAGCGCGGCGATCATCGGTTACCGGCTCAACCCCGGCACCTTGCGGTAAAACGAGGTGTAGGAAAGCAACCGCAGAGTACGCAGAGCAGGCTTTCTCTCACTGATGACGTTCACCAGTACGCAGCGAATGAAAAGGTGAGGAGATTGAACACTCTGCGTTCTCTGCGAACTCTGCGGTTGCTTTTCGCGGGCAACGCTGTTGCACGTGATCGTTCGCGTGATCGAACAACCATCGAAGCCCGACATTCCGCGGCCGCCGGATCCGATCGACAGGCCGCCGCCAGACATCAAGCCGGTGCCGCCCCCGGACATTCCGGTCCCGGCCGGGCCGCCTGACGTTCAGCCGCCGACCTTCCCTGAGCGGGGAACCGGCTCGGGCGTGATGTGAGGCTCGCAGGCGAGCGCGACCTTCAATAACGCGTCGGTTTGATTGCGGCAACCGACGAGCTGAAGCGCGCACGGCATGCCAGCCGAGGTCCGTCCCGACGGGATGGAAATCGCCGGGTGACCGGTGACGTTGAACGGCTGCGTCAGCCGCAACATCACATTGCGCACGGGCTCTGTTTTCGATCCGACCAGGACCGTGCTCGCTCCGATTGCCGGCGCCGGGATGGGCAGCGTCGGCAGAATCAGAGCGTCGTGCTGTGCCAGCGCCGCATCGACTTCCCTCCGCAGCACCTCGCGTCCCGCGAGCGCCCGCACATAGTCCTCGGCCAGCACGTAACGCCCCATCTCGAGCCGGATGCGCACGTTTGGCGTGTAGCGCTCCGGCATCGACTCGAGCGTCGCCGCGTGATACGCCGCCGCATCGGCGAGCACGATGTGCAGGTACACCGGCGCGATATCGGCCGCGTGGTGAATGTCGATCTCGTCGACGTGCGCGCCCTCGTCGCAGAGCCGCGTCACGGCCTCGTCGAACCGCGCGCGCACCTCGTCGTCGAGCACATCGAGGAAGTAGTTGCGCGGAATCGCGAGACGCACCGCGTGGAGCGGCAGCGGCGCCGGCGGCATCGCGTGTGCGTCGCCGAGCAGCGCGTGATACACGAGGCTCGCGTCGGCGACGGTCTGCGTCAGCGGACCGACGTGATCCAGTGTCCGCGACAGCGGGACGACGCCGTCCGTCGAGACGTCACCGAACGACGGCTTCAGACCGACGATCCCGCAGGCGGCAGCGGGAATCCGGATGGAGCCGCCAGTGTCGGTCCCGATCGTCGCCAGCGCCATCCCGGCCGCGACGCTGGCGCCTGAGCCGCCGCTCGATCCTCCGGGCGAGCGCGACAGGTCGTGCGGATTGCGCGCCGGGCCGAACGCGGAGTCTTCGTTGGTCGTGCCGAACGCGAACTCGTGCAGGTTCGTCTTGCCGACGAACACCGCGCCGGCCTGGCGCAGGTGGGCGATCGACGTGGCGTCGCGCGAAGCGAGGTGGCCGTCGCGCACTCGCGAGGCGGCGGTCGTCGGCATGCCGCGCACGTCGAGCAGATCCTTGATCGAGATCGGAACCCCGTGGAGCGGACCGCGGTCGTGTCCGGCAGCGATCTCCTGGTCGGCGTCATGCGCCTGACGTCTCGCCTCGTCTGCGGTGACGCGGATGAAGGCGTTCAGCCGTGGATTGTCGGCGTCGATGCGCTCGAGGCATTCTTCAGTGGTCTGCGCCGACGAGATCTCACGCGCGCGCAGGCGCCGGCCGAACTCTTCGATGGTCAGCATCGGTGTTTGCGGTAGCGCAGCCCCTCAGAGCTGCCCGCGCGGCGATGGGCAGGCCTGAGGCCTGCGCTACCGGAGGCCGCGCATGTCACAACTAGCCCCTCGCCTCCAGCCGCTTACCCGGTCGGGGGACATCGGCGCGCTCGTTGAAGTCCGCGGCACGCAGCGCACTGGTCGCGCGCGCGAGCGTCTCGAGAAGCGCTTTCAGTTCAGGAAGGCCGCGTCGTTCGGCATCGGCCACCGCGGCGGTCAACCACACGTCGATCGTCATGGTTCTCCCACGGTCCGGCTAAAGCCGGACACTACCGGGAATGATCATGTCTTTTTGACCGAAATCGACACGCCGTCGCGAAGCGGCGCGATCGACGTCAGCAGATTGGGGTGCGATGCGACGCGCTCGTTGTATTCGGCGATCGCCCGCGTCTCCCCGGGGTCGCGCTTCGGCGCATCGGCGAATCCCGGAGCGACCTCGCCGTCCCACAGCACGTTGTCGGTGACGAGCAGCCCGCGCGGCCGCAGCAGCGCGACGAGACGGTCGAGCAGCGGCGTGTAGAGCCGCTTGTCGCCGTCCTGGAAGATCAGGTCGAACGGCCCCGATACCTTCGCCAGCTTCAGCTGCGCGTCGCCGACGATCACCGACACACGCTCCGCGAGCCCGGCGCGTGCGAAATTCTCTCGCGCCTCACGCGCTCGCTCCTCACTCATTTCCATCGTAATCAGCATCCCGTCCGGAGGCAGCGCAGCTGCGAGCCAGATGCCCGAATAGCCGATCGCGGTGCCAATCTCGAGAATCCGCGAGGCGTTGATGGCGATCGCGAGCGTACGCAGCAGCGCGCCGACTTCGGCGTCCACCAGCGGCAGCCCGCGCTGCTGGTTGCTACGCGCGATCTCGTCGAGAACGTCGCTGCCGAACCGGTTCAGGCCGGCAAGATAGCGCTCGATCGCGTCCGGCACGATTATTCCCATCGCGCGATATTCTAGTCAGAAGTCACCAGGGAAAAAGAGAAGGAGACGTCATCGATCGGAAGTACAACGTAGAAGGACGTCCATGACCACGCGCCACACCAAGATCATCGCGACGGTCGGGCCCGCGAGCAGCTCGGCCGAGATGCTCGACGCGTTAATCGCGGCGGGCACCGACATCTTCCGTCTCAACTTCTCGCACGGCACCCAGCAGACGCAGGGCGAGACGTTCGCCCGTGTGCGGGCCGCCGCCAGCCGCGCGCGCCGCGAAGTCGCCATCCTGCAGGACCTGAGCGGACCGAAAATCCGCACCGGACGCAACGTCGGTGGCAAGCCGATTCCGGTCAAGGCGGGCGATCGGCTGACGATCGCGACCGGCGATTTCCTCGGTGTGCCCGGGCGGCTGTCGACCACCTTTGCCGGCCTCGCGCATTCCGTCCGCCCCGGCGACCGCCTGCTGCTCGCCGACGGGTACATCGAGCTCCGCGTCGACTCGACCGACGGCACCGCGATCGAGACCACCGTGATCGAAGGTGGTGAGATCGGCGAGCACAAGGGCATCAACGCGCCCGGCGTGCCGCTGCCGGCTTCCGCGATCACGGCGAAGGACGCCGACGATCTGCGCTTCGGTCTGTCGCTGGGCGTCGACATGATCGCGGTCAGCTTCGTGCAGACCGCGGCCGACCTCCGCCAGGCGCGCCAGCTGACCGCAGAAGCCGGTCACAGCGACGTTCCGATCGTCGCGAAGCTCGAGCGGCCGCAGGCCCTGGAACATCTCGACGAGATTCTCGAGGTGACCGATGCCGTGATGGTCGCGCGCGGCGACCTCGGTCTCGAGATGCCGCTCGAACGCGTGCCGCGGGCTCAGAAGGAGATCACGCTTGCTGCCCGGCGCAACGGCACG
>DATFXR010000190.1:0-4966 GCA_035315685.1 Vicinamibacterales bacterium
AGAAGTACGCGCGCGGCGGACTGCTGCCGATGTCCGCGTTCCTCACGAAGAACGCGCCCGGCTTGCGGACGAGTCCCGTCAAACGGGGCTACTGGATCGTTCACCGTCTGCTCGGCGAATACATTCCGGCGCCGCCGCCGAACGTTCCCGTGCTGCCGACCGACGAGACCAAGCTCGGCGACCTGACGCTGCGTGAGACGCTCGAGCAGCATCGCGCGAATCCAGCCTGCGCGAGTTGTCACGCGAAATTCGACGCGTTCGGGCTCGCGTTCGAGGGCTACGGTCCAGTCGGCGAGACGCGCGACCGCGATCTTGCGGGGCGGAAGGTCGAGACCAACGCCACGTTCCCCGATGGCAGTTCGGGAGCCGGACTCGACGGACTGCGCGGGTTCATGCGCACGCGCGGTCAGCCAGAGTTCGTCGACAATCTCTGTCGCGAGCTGCTCGTCTACGCGTTGGGCCGGAGCCTGCTGCGATCCGACGAGCCGCTCGTTGCCGGCATGCGCACGGATCTCACGACGGGCGACTACACGTTCGGTCAGCTCGTCCGGGACATCGTCACCAGCCGCCAGTTCCTCACGAAGCGCGTGGCGCCGACTGCCGCGAAGGAAACCGCACAATGAGCATCACGACGAGCCCGCTGCAGCGAAACGCGCGTGAACTGTCCCGCCGCCGCTTCCTTCGAGGCACCGGCGTCGTGATGGCGCTGCCCTGGCTGGAGTCGCTGCCCGTGTGTGGCGCCGAACCCACATCCGCCGCCGCCGCGCCGAGGCGTCTTGCGATTCTCTTCATGGGCAACGGCGTCAATCCCAACGAGTGGTGGGCGAAGGGATCGGGCGCAGACATCGAGTTGGGTCGGAGTCTCGCGCCGATGGAGCCGCTCAAGGGGAAGTTCAACTACATCAAAGGTCTGTTCAACAAGGCTGCCACGAATGTCGGCATTCATCCGGGGATGACCGGCAATCTGCTGTCGGGCGCCGCGTTGACCAAAGGCGCGGAACTGCACGGCGGCGTCAGCCTGGACCAGGTGCTGGCGGGTCACATCGGCGACCAGACCGTGCAGCCCAGCATGGTCCTGGGTTGTGAGCAGCCGGTCACCGGCTACCACGAGACGAACTTCTCGATGGCCTACAGCTCGCACATTTCATGGTCGACGCCGACTTCGCCGGTGCCGATGGAGGTGTACCCGTCGCTCGCGTTCGACAGCCTGTTCGAGAATCGCGGCAGCCAGCGGAACCTGAGCGTGCTCGATCGCGTGCGGGAGCAGGTCGCCTCGCTTGGTCAGCGCGTGAGCGCCGCCGACAAAGGGAAGCTCGACGAGTATCTCACCAGCGTGCGGGACGTGGAGAAGCGGGCGCAGGACATGCGCGCCGCGAAAGACAAGGCCGACGCGAACGCGGTGAACCGCGGCCGCGTGGCGGCGACGATGCCGCGCCCGGACAATGGTCTGCCCGAGGACGTCCGCGATCACATGCGGTTGATGTGCGACATCCTCGCCCTCGCGTTCCAGACCGACAAGACGCGCATCGCCACGCTGCTGCTGTGTCGCGACATCTCGGGCCTCTTCTATCCGTTCCTCGACGTCAAGCTCGCCCATCATCTGGCGAGCCACGAGGACACGGGCGACGCGTTCATGCGCGTCAACCAGTTCTACCTGACGCAGTATGCCTACCTGATCGACAAGCTCGCCGCGATGCCCGAAGGGGAGAGCACGGTGTTGAACAATTCCTGCCTCGTGTTCATGTCCAACATGTGGTCGGGCAGCAAGCATGACAGCACCAAGGTGCCGGTGTTGACTGCCGGCACGCTTGGCGGGACGCTTGAGACCGGCCGGATCCTCGACTACACGGACGCCGGGGACGAGAACCGCAAGCTGTGCAGCTTCTACCTCTCGCTGATGGATCGCATGGGCGTGAAGCTCGATCGATTTGGAGACGCCACCGAGCGCCTGTCAGCAATATGACCGCCGACACCCAAGGAGGTCCGCCGTGGGGAAGGCGGAGATGAGTCGCAGGGCACATGCCTGTTCAGCAACAGCCGGTGCGCTGCTGGTGTCGTTCTTTTCCACGACCGCGGGATCCCCAGGCGCGCAGGCGCAGGGCACGTTTCCGCCGGTTCTGGCGACCTACGTGACCAAGGATGTCAAGCTCACGCCGGCGGAGCAGGCGCAACTCGCGGCGGGCAAACCGGTCACGAAGTTGCTCGACGCCGATGCCTCGAAAGAGGTCGGGATCTTCGGCGCTGTCTGGATCAAGGCGCCGATCGCCCGCTACGTCGCGGCAGTGCAGGACATCGAGAATTTCGAGAAAGGTGAGAACTTCCTCGTCACCAAGCGCATCAGCAGTCCGCCCGGGCCGGAGGACTTCGCGCGGCTCTCGTTCACGTCCGAGGAACTCAAGGACCTGAAGGCGTGCAAGATCGGCGAGTGCGACTTGAAGCTCGGCGAAGCCGGGCTGGCGCGGATCAAGAGCGAGGTGGACTGGTCGAAACCCACGGCGAACGCGGATGCCGAGCGGGTGATCCGGACGCTCGCGCTCGAATATGTCAACGGCTACCTGGAGGGCGGCAACGCCAGGCTGGCGCAGTACCGTGACTCGAACCGGCCGACGTTCGTGGCGCAGGAGTTTGCGTCGATGGTCGAACGCATGCCGGAGCTGACGGTGTACCTGCCGAGTCTGAAGCGATACCTTCTGGACTATCCGAACGTGACGGAGCCCGCGACGGACTCCTTCTTGTACTGGCAGCACGTGAAGTTCGGATTGAAGCCGACCATCCGCATCAACCATGTCGCGATCGTCAATCAGCCGACCCACACGGAAGTCGTGTCGAAGATGTTGTATGCCAGCCACTATTTCTGGACCGCGCTGGAACTGCGCGTTCTGATCCCCGACCCGGCTCGCGGCGACGGCTTCTGGTTCGTGAACGTGAATCGCAGCCGATCGGATGGCCTGAGCGGCTTCGTCGGCAGCTTGATTCGCGGCAAGGTCCGGGGCGAAGCGCAGAAAGGCATGGAGGCGGCGCTCACGACGACCAAGTCGCGCATGGAGTCCTGACGACTTGCAACACCGCCGGCGAAACGCCGCGCAGCAGCCGTCATCAATTTCGGCCCGCGCGCCCCGCGCCGATCGGTCTCGGTTGTCATCCCTCCGGCAGACTTTATTCTTCCTGCCGTCGACGCACGTCGATGGCGCGAGACCTCGATCGCCATCTGTAGCTGCCTGACACGACACGATTTAGCCCCACCGGGCGGCGGCGCCGAAGAATGGCGGAAGCCTTGCTGACCGTGACGTCGGGGAAACGCCGCCGATGCCACATTTGATCGATCCCGGTCACTATCACATCCCGACTCGCACGCACCGCCGCGCGAACGCGCAGGCTTCGCGACCCGTCGCAGCCAGCAGCTGGATGTTTCGCTCACTCGCCGTTGTCGTGTGTGCCGCCGCGACAGCAGCGGGTGCCGGTGCGCAAACTCAGTCGACCGATTCCGATCAGCCCGCTCCGCGGCCAGCGCATCGGCCGGTCCCCGTGCCGAACGAGTCACTGTCGATGAATGTGTCGGTGTCCGGGACCACGAGCGACGATCGGTACGGCGACACTGCGTTGGATCCGCGGCCTGCCGCGTACCTCGACACGTCGCTCTCGTACCACCTTCGCGGCAAGCACACGGTCTTCGATCTCGGCGGGCAGTCGAGCGTCCGCCGCATGGACCAGGACGTGTCGCCGATGCGGCAGATGGGCGAGCTGGATTTCTCGGCGACCGGACAGCGCCAGCAGTTTCACAGCAGCCAGAACGTGAGCTACATGCCGTCGTACCAGTTCGGCGGGTTGCTGGGAACGGCGGTTCCACCGGAGCTCGATGGGGCGGCGTCCCACGGGGATCTTGCGAACTCGCCGGTCTGGGGCCTGATGCTGGACTCCAACCTCGATTGGGAATGGACGCTCAGTCCCAAGCTCGCGATGCAGGCGTCCTACATCATCCGCTCGACGAGGTTCGGCGCGAACGGGCTGGACATGACGACGCAGGAGGCCGGCGGACGGTTGACGCGGCGGCTGTCGCGCTACTTCGCGTTGCAGACCGGATACGCCTATCGGATCGCCAACTCCGAGGTGACGCCGGGCGAGCTGCTGCGCGTCAACGACATCAACATCGGGATCGATTTCAGCCGGCCGCTGAAGGAGCGCGGCACGATCTTCTCGTTTCGATCGGGTTCGTCGGTAGTGCCCTCCAACGGCGGCCAGGCGTTTCGTCTGACGGGCGACATGTCGATCGTGAAGCAGATGGGACGCACGTGGAAGGCACGCGCGAGCGTCGACCGCAGCGTGCGGCTCATCGAAGGTTTCACCGATCCGGTCCTGGACAATTCGCTCACCGGCGGGATCGGCGGCAACCTGATGCAGCACTGGGGGCTGTTCGCCGCCGGAACGCTGTCGACGGGCTCGGTCGGCGTGACGACCGGCCCGGCCAACGGCTATCAGAGCTGGACGACCACGTCCGGCATGAGCTTCATGTTGGGACGTCGCGCAGTGCTCAACGCGCAGTACTTCCGCGTCGGCAACCACTTCGAAGAGGGCGTCGTGCTGCCGCCGCAAGTCGTGGCGCAGCTGCGGCGCCAGGGCATCCGCGTCGACATGACCTGGCACTTCGCGATCTTCCAGAACTGATCGGGACGGCTACTTGGCCGCGCGCTCCTTCGCCAGCTGGTCCTGGTAAGTCTTTTCCAACTGCTCAACCGCCGCCTTGAAGCCCTGCGGATCGACGAACCGATCTGCCTTGAACGGATCGCCCGGCTTGTACTTCTCGTGCATCTTGAACTGCGCGGCGTGCGACGCGAGCCAGACGTCGATCTGCATGTCTTTCTGCGCCTTGAAGGTTCGCGCGTAGTCATCGGCGATCCCTGGATACTTCGGCATGCCGCTGACGGTGACGCCGGGATTGATCGAGCCCATGTTGGCGATCACGACGCGA
>DATFXR010000191.1:0-6998 GCA_035315685.1 Vicinamibacterales bacterium
CTCGCGATCGGCCAGTCGTTCAGCGGGCGCTATCACATCATCCGCGCCCTCGGCGTCGGTGGCATGGGCGCCGTGTATCAAGCCTGGGACAACGAGCTGGGTGTCGCGGTCGCCATCAAGGTGATCCGGCCCGACGTGATGGCGGATCCGGGCGCGGCCGCCGAAGTCGAGCGGCGATTCAAGCGCGAACTGGTGCTCGCGCGGCAGGTGACCAACGAGAACGTCGTCCGCATTCACGACCTCGGCGACATCGACGGCATCAAGTACATCACGATGTCGTACGTCGAAGGCGCCGATCTTTCGACGATCCTGCGACGCGAGGGAAAGCTGCCGGTGGCGCAAGCCCTGGCGATCACGCGCAAAGTCGTATCGGGCCTCGCCGCTGCGCACCGCGCCGGCGTCGTGCACCGCGATCTGAAGCCAGCCAACATCATGATCGACAGCGCGACCGGCAACGCGCTGATCATGGACTTCGGGATCGCCCGGTCCGCCGGCGGCCCGAAGGCCCTCGACGCCGCCACCAATCCGGCTGCTCCAGGTCGCCAGTTCGCATTCAGCGAAGGCGCCACCACCTACGGCGTCGTGGTCGGGACCGTGGAGTACATGGCGCCCGAGCAGGCGCGAGGGCAGCAGGTCGATCAGCGCGCCGACATCTACGCGCTGGGTCTGATGCTGTACGACATGCTGGTCGGCCGGCAGCGCCGCGGCCAGCATACCGACAGCGCGATTGCCGAGCTGCAGGCCCGCATGAAGCAGCCGCCGCCCCTGATCACGTCGATCGACGCGGCGATTCCAGCGGCGCTCGAGCGCGTGATTTCGAGGTGCCTGGATCCCGATCCGGCGAAGCGCTATCAGACGAGCGACGAGCTGGCTGCCGATCTCGGCCGCCTCGACGCCGAAGGCGTGCCGATTCCGCAGCCGCGACGCTTCACGCCGCGGCTGATCGCGGCGAGCGTGGCGATCGTGGCCGGGCTCGTCACCGGGACCTGGTGGCTGACGCGCACGCCGCCGCCGCCGAAGCAGCACGACCCGGTGACGCTCGTGATTGCCGACTTCCAGAACAACACCGGCGATCCGGAATTGAATCGCACACTGGAGCCGATGCTCAGGCGCGCTCTCGAATCGGCGGGCTTCATCAGCGCGTTCGATCGGAGCCGAATCCGAACGCAGCTCGGCGTCGACCCTCCGCAGAAGCTCGACGAAGCGGCGGCGCGCGAACTCGCACTGAAGCAGGGGCTGGGCGCCGTCGTCTCCGGTTCGATCGATCGTCGAGGAAATGCGTACGAAATCTCGCTGAAGGCGGTTCACACGATTACGGGAGGCGAGATCGCCAACGCCGCGAGTCGGGCATCGAGCAAGGACAAGCTACTCGATACCGCGACGAAGCTGGTGACCGGCGTTCGCAAGGCGCTCGGCGACGAGACGTCGGACTCGGCGCAGCTGCTCGCGATGAAGAGCCTGTCGACCACGTCCGTCGAGGTGGCCACGCACTACGCAGCCGCGATCGAGGCCCAGTCCAACAACAAACCCGAGGAGGCCCTGCAACAATTCCTGAAGGCCGTGGAGCTGGATCCGAACTTCGGCCTCGGCTACCAGGGTGCAGCGCTCATGTCGCGGAACCTCGGCCGCCTGCAGGACACGGAGAAGTACAGCGCGGAAGCGCTCCGCCATCTCGAGAGGATGACCGATCGCGAGCGCCTCGCCGTCCGCGCCGCGTACTACATGAACAGCGGCGACTCGTTGCAGTGCGTGAAGGAATACGGGGAGCTGATTGGACAGTACGCGGCGGACGCCGCCGGACACAACAACCGCGGCATCTGTTACTCGAAGCTGCGCATGATGCCCGAAGCGGTCGAGGAAATGCGGCAGGCGGTGCAAATCCTCCCCAAGCGGGTGACGTTCCGGGCCAACCTCGCGATCAATTCCGATTACGCCGGCGATTTCCAGACGGCCCAGCAGGAGGTTTCCGCGCTGCAAGAGCCGAGCGACACGGCCATGCTCGCCCTGGCGTTCGCCAAGCTGGGTCAGGGCCTGCTGCCCGAGGCGTCTGCC
The DNA here is from genome assembly GCA_035315685.1 of Vicinamibacterales bacterium. Classification (GTDB taxonomy): domain Bacteria; phylum Acidobacteriota; class Vicinamibacteria; order Vicinamibacterales; family CAVVIG01; genus QHWK01. The sequence goes on from DATFXR010000191.1 coordinate 2,053, forward strand.
GCGTACGAGAAGCTTGGCACGCTGAGCCCGCGCGGCGCGTCCTGGTCGATCTCAGGCATGGGCGACCTGGCGCTGTACGAAGGACGCTTTTCGGAGGCCGCACAGCTGTTCGATCGGGGCGCCTCGGCGGACCTCGAGTCCAAGAATGCCGACAGGGCTGCCAGAAAGCTGGCTTCGCTGGCCTACGCGCGGCTCATGCGCGGGGAGAAGAGCGCCGCCGTCGCCGCTGCCAGCAAGGCGCTCCAGAACAGCAACGCCGTGCAGATCAGGTTCATGTCGGCGCGCATCCTGGTCGAGGCCAGTGAGTTCGCCCGGGCGCGCACGATCGCCTCAGGACTCTCCGCGGAGATTCCAGCCGAGCCCCATGCCCTCGGCAAGATCATCGAAGGCGAGATCGCGCTGAAGAGCGGCGACCCGCGCGTGGCGATCAAGACGCTGACCGAGGCCAACGCGGTGCTGGATACCTGGCTGGGGCACTTCGATCTCGGGCGCGCCTACCTCGAGGGCCGCGCGTTCCCCCAGGCCGACTCCGAGTTCGACCGCTGCATCAAGCGTCGAGGCGAGGCGCTGTCGTTGCTCGTGGACGAGGAGCCCACGTACGGATACTTCCCGATGGTGTACTACTATCAGGGCCGCGTCAGAGAAGCGCTCAAGTACCCGAGCTTCGCCGACTCCTATCGCGAGTATCTCAAGATCCGCGGGAACTCGACCGAGGATCCACTCCTGCCGGAAGTTCGCAAGCGCGCCGGCGGCCAGCACTGACGCAGGTCCTGCATCAGCGCCAGCCGCGCGGCCGCCGTCACTTCAACTGCACCGCGTTCGTCAGTTTCGGGGCCGACTGGTCGCTCAGAGAGATCAGCACGGTGTAGCAACCTTTCCCGGTGCCGTTGACCGTGGTCGTGTCCCAGTTGAATTGGTAGGCGCCTGGGACGAGTCGGAAACTGCTGTTCCCTGTCGAGCCGTTCGGCTGACTGAACAACGTCTGCTTCGGGCCCACTGCGGACGCCACGCATCCGCCCACGGGCACGACCGATCCGTTGAACACGCTCTCCAGCTTCAGCAGCGTGCTCAACGACAAGACGGCGGCGCCCTGTGGATCCTTGAGCTGCCAGACGATCGGCACAGCGCTCCCGAGAGTCGCCGGAGTCTTGAGCGGCGTGAGGATGAACGTATAGACCACCTTGAACGACGAGGTGGCCGCGGTGCCCACGTTGCCGGCGTTGTCCTTCGCGCGCACGTTGTACGTATGCGGACCGATCGTCAGACCGGTCAGCGTCGTCGGACTCGTGCAGGCCGCGTACGCCGCGCCGTCGAGCTGACACTCGATCGAGGCCACGCCGGAACCCGCCGCCGGAGCATTCGGATCCGTCGCAGAGAAGGTGAACGACGCCGTCGATGTCGTGATCTCCGCCGCGGGCCCCGAATTGATCGTCGCAACCGGCGGCACGCTGTCAATTTTCAGCGATCCCTTGTTGGCGGGATCGTTGGCCGCTCCCGTATTGCCCGGCACATCCGTCGCAACGCACACGAGGTTGTGCGTGCCCTGGGCGCCCACGCTCAGATTCCCGCTGACTGGCGAGGCCGGAAGAGCCGGCAGATTGTTCACCGCAATCGGTGAGCCGTTGTCGGTGCAGCTGACCGCGCTCACCTTTGATGCATCGCTCGCCGTTACGCCGACCGTCACCGGCGAGGTTTTGAACCACCCGTTCAATCCCGTCGGCGCCGGGATCGAGAGCGTCACCGTCGGCGGCGTGACGTCGTTCACAGTGATCGTCACCGTGGCCACGTTCGAATCGGGGCTGAGGGCCGTCGATCCGTCGGTCCAGAGACCGTCGTTCGCCTTGTAGGTGAAGGAATCGATTCCGGCGAAGCCGGCGGCCGGCGTGTAGATGAACGAACCGTTGGCGTTCAACGTCACCGTTCCGTGCGACGGGCCGCTCACGAGCACGGCCGTGAGTCTGCTCGCCGGACTGTCGTCGTCCGTGTCGTTTCCGAGCACGCCCGGCGCCGCGACGTTGAGCACCACACCCTGGTTCGTGCTGTAGGGGTCGGCGTTGGCCACAGGCGCATCGTTGACGGCGGTGACCGTCGCGGTGTTGGTCGGCGGGCTCTGCGAGCCGTCGTCGAGATTGGCCTTCACTCGATACGTGAATTGCACACCGTTCGGCAGCTCCTCGGGATCAATCAGCGACGGCGTGACCGTGACGGGGCCTGGGGTGGTTGGCACCGGCACGAAGATCGAGCCCGTCGAACGATCCGCGGTGTAGCTCAGAACCGTCCCCACGTTCGGCGCCGTCCAGCCGAACAGGAAATTCCTGTCCTTCGGCGGCGCGGGCACGCAACCCGGCTGGCCGATGACGCACACGGTGAGCACACCGTTCGGAGCTGTCGGCCCGCTCGTTTCGACATCCATGCCTTCGGAGACGGCGTCGGCCTCCGACACCGCATCTGCCTCGGACACCGCGTCAGCCTCGGAGACAGCGTCGGCCTCGGAGACGGCGTCGGCCTCGGACACGGCGTCGGCTTCCGAAACGGCGTCGGCTTCGGCGACCGCGTCGGCCTGCGACAAACCCCAGAGGCTTCGCCCGCCACCTGTCTGATCGAGCCGGGTGTGCGCCCAGTCGTCGAACCCATGAAGGGCCGGCGTCGAGGCGGCCGCACCGCTGAACAGGCCGTCGAGATCGACGTCAGGCTGAATGATGGTCTTGGAGGCGGCAACCCAGTCGATCGCCGTTGACGTATCGGTCCCGTCGACGCGCGCCATGTCGATGCCGTTCGCGGGATGAATGCTGCCGTTCGGGAAAGGCAAGCCGTTGCAGAACCGCTTGACGGCCGGCAGGCCTTGCGCGAATGCGTTCGTACCGGGAACGAGAGGCTCGAACCACGCGCTCCGGAACGCGAGCGGGCCCCAGGCGGTCGGCGACTTGAGCGTCTCGTCGACGTCCGGGTTCACCGTGTCGGAGTAGTTCACGTGAGGGTTGTTGAGGTTGTCGAGCAGCCCGTGCGACTGAAACAGATAACTCATCACGCTCAGGTAGTCGGGCTTGCAGTTCGGCTCGATGTAGGTCGGCGTGGTCGCGTTGCCCCACAGCGGCGCCGCTCCGCCATGATAGAGCTCCATGTTGTGCCCGAGCTCGTGCACCGTCGTCGAGGTTTGAATGAACTTCGATCCGATGAAATGGGCGGTATCCCAGAGGCCGAGCGACACCAGCACGCGGCTGCCGGGCAGATTCGCGATGCCCGACGTGCTCGACGGCACGTGATAGTTGACGGGATTGAAGCCGGGGTTGGCCGCGACGGCACACGTGTTCGGGCCGCTGAAGTCCGCAGGTCGGCCCTGCGCGTCGAGACACGGCAGCGATTTGGGCTTGGCGCGGGCGTGGGCGTACAGCACGTAGTGGAAGAGACCGTTGCGGATCCGATCGAATCTCGTCCGGCAGGTGCCGCTTGCCACGCACGCGGTCTCCTGCGCCGGGGTGAGCTCTGTCCCGTCGTCCGCGACGGGTTCATCCATGAAATGCTGGAAGCCGAGCATCCAGCCGACAGAACCGGGGTACGCCGGGAACCGGCAGTTCGGCAGCAATGGATCGCAGGCGGTCTCCCGGATCAACTCTCCACCGCGCGCGAACGCCGCCGGGACGAATCGATTCGGATCCAGCGGATTGCTCGAGACGTAGATGGTGCGTGGATCGCCGACGTCGAAGTGTACGTGGATATCGTGCGCGAAGTAGACATCGGCCACGCCGTTCAGGACGTCGGGCGTCGGCACGTGGTTATGCCCAGCCGGATCCGTGACCTGCACGATCGGAGGATTGGCCGCCGTATTGAAAGGCGCGTTGGCCGCGCCGTAAGTCGTTCCTGCCGGAGCCCACATGCCGTTGACTTCGACGAACAGATCTTTCTGCGCCGAGCTCGCGCCCATGCTGTGCAGATCCGGCAACGTCTGGTTGTCGGGATCCTTGAGCGGTGCAATGGCGTCCTCGAGTCCGTCGGGCAATCCGTCATGATCGACGTCGGCAACGGCGGTGCTGAAGATCACCGCGCTCCAGGTCAGGCAGTCGTACCCGCCGCCGCCTGCATGGTCGACGCTCGTCGTCGCGGTTTCGCCATAGCCGCCCGCGGAATTGTTGCCGGGGTTCATCAGCGCACTGACGTCGTAGGTCGGATTCCCCCAGGAGCGTTCGGACGAGATCGCACCCATGAACGGATTGGCCGCGATCTGCACATTGGCCGAATCGTTGAAGAAGATGCGTTCGTTCGCGTTCGGCTGGCCGCTGGCCACGATGTGTGTGATCTTGGCGGACTTGACCGCGGCCGACCTGTAGAACCCGCGGAGCGTCTGCGTCATCGGGGTGGTGAGGTCTGGCTGAATGTACGCGCCGTCGTACACGACGATTTTTCTCAGCGGATTCAGCGCCGGATCAGTCTGGGGATCCCGATAGACGACGAACAGCGTCGCGCCGGCGCTCTCCACGGCATTGTTCCCGTTGCTGGCTTCCGGCAGCCTGACCACGTGGCTGCCGTTGATCAGGCGCTTGCCGTTCTTCTTGCCGTTCACGTCCGCCTGAAACGGCAACAGCCGCAGCACGTCGGCCTTGAACATGGTTAGTGTCAGCGGCTGATTGCCGGAGGCGTAGCACTTCGAGGCCGACCCCAGATTCACCGGGCTCTTTTTCAGCAACCTGACGTTCGGATTGCTGACATCCTGGCCGTCGAACTGCACCCCGGCCTCAGGATTGGGGTCGGTGGTCAGGTCGATCGTCTCCCAATACAGATAGGCGGCGAGGATGTCGGCGTTAGCGGGGACGCCGGAGATGTTGATCGTGCCGGTCGAGAAACCGAGGACGGCCGGATTCGCCAGCCCCGTGAAGTCGACGCCGCCTACGACATAGTCGCCCGTGACGAGAAAGCCGCTCGAGTAGGGCAAGGCGTCACCTGCCTGAGCG
>DATFXR010000192.1:0-4335 GCA_035315685.1 Vicinamibacterales bacterium
CGAGTCGCAGGCGATCAAGAACGCGGCCACGGCGTCGGCGAAAGCGGTGCGGCTGCTCAATGCGCGCTTTCGACTGGCGTTGAGCGGGACACCGATCGAGAACCACCTCGGCGAACTGCGCAGCCTGTTCGACTTCCTCAATCCGGGAATGTTCGGACGATCGGCATTTGCCGGCGCCGGTGGAATGGACGAAGAGAGCATCAGGCTGTTGTCGCGCGGGCTGCGGCCGTTCATCCTGCGGCGGACCAAGGAGCAGGTGGCGTCGGAGCTGCCGCCCAAGCTCGAACAGACGCTCTATTGCGAGCTCGAGAAACCGCAGCGGGCGCTGTACAACGAGCTGCGCGATCACTATCGGAAGACGCTGCTCGCCGATCTCGATCCGTCGGCGCTGACGCGCAGGAAGATCCAGGTGCTCGAGGCACTGCTGCGGCTGCGACAGGCGGCGTGCCACCCCGGCCTGATCGATCGGCAACGAACCGGCGCCGACTCGGCGAAGCTGGACGTGCTGCTGCCGCGCATCCGCGAAACGATCGAGGAAGGTCACAAGGCCATCGTCTTCTCGCAATTCACCAAGTTCCTGGCCATCGTCCGCCGCGATCTCGACGCGGAACGGATCCCCTACGAGTACCTCGACGGCCGCACACGCAATCGCGATGCGTGCGTCGATCGATTTCAGACCGATCCGGCCTGCCGCCTGTTTCTCGTCAGCCTGAAGGCGGGCGGGGTAGGCCTGAATCTGACCGCCGCGGACTCGGTGTTTCTCCTCGATCCGTGGTGGAATCCCGCGGTGGAGGCGCAGGCGATCGACCGCACGCATCGCATCGGCCAGACCCGCCATGTGTTCGCGTATCGCCTGATCGCGCGCGACACCGTCGAAGAACGGGTCGTCGAGCTGCAGCAGCGGAAGCGGAAGCTCGCCGACGCGATCCTCACCGCCAGTGCGGCGCCGCTCGCAGACTTGAAGCGCGAGGACCTGGAGCTGCTGCTTTCCTGATCACGGTCCGGCTAAAGCCGGACCGTCGTACCACGCTACGTTTTCGGACGGCCGTTCAGCGCGTCGATCGCGTGTTCGAGCTTGGTCACCAGGCTATCGAGCTGCTCGGCGACGGCCGCAACCGGTTCCGGTTTGCTCAAATCGACGCCGGCGCGCTGCAGCAGCGTCATCGGATGATCGCTGCCACCGGACTCGAGCAGCGCCAGGTAGCGCTCGATCGCCGCCATGCGATCGGCCTCCGATCCCGTCGTCAGCTGCTTCATCAGCTGCGCGCTCGACGCGAAGCAGGTCGCGTACTGGTAGACGTAGTACGGCGTGCTGAAGAAATGCGGGATGCGCGCCCACGTCGCCCGCGCGAGGTCGTCGTAATCGAGGGCATCGCCGTGGTATGCCTGGAGCAGGTTGAAGTAGATCTCCCCGAGCCCGTGCGCGGTCACCGGGCGTCCTTCTTCGGCGAGACGGTGGGCCTGCAACTCGAAATCGGCAAAGAGTACCTGCGTGTAGAACGTCCCGACGATCCCGTCGATGGCATGCTGCAGCAGCACGATCCGCTCGCGTTCGTCGGTCGCCTTCGCCAGCATGTGCTCGAGAAACAGCGCCTCGCTCAGCGTCGACGGCACCTCCGCCACGAAGATCGTATAGGCGGAGTAGACGAACGGCTGGTTCGCGTTCGACAGAATGGTGTGCATCGAATGGCCCATCTCATGAGCCAGCGTGAACACCGCGTCGAGCGTATCGTTGTAGTTCAGGAGCATGTACGGGTGGACGCCGTACACGGGCGCTGAATACGCGCCGCTGCGCTTTCCCGGGTTTTCGTAGACGTCGATCCATCGGCTGTTCAGCGCCTCGGTCATCTGGCGCTGGTACGCCGGGCCGAGCGGCTCGACCGATGCCGGCAGCCATTCGAGCACGGCCTCGTACGGATACTTCCGATCGAAGTCGACGAGCGGAATGGTCGAGTCGTAGCTGTGATAGTTCTCCAGCGCCAGCACCCGCTTGCGGAGCCGGTGATAGCGACGCAGCGGCTCGGCGCTCGCCTTGGTGCTCTCGATCAGATTGTGCACGACCGCCGGCGGGATGTTGTTGCCGTGCAGCGCCGCCTCGAGCGTCGAACGATAACCGCGCGCCTGCGACAGGAACCAGTCGCGCTGAAGAACGGCGTTGTACAGCGACGCGTAGGTGTTCACGTTCGCCGTGAACAGCAGGTGATACTCGTTGAACGCCGTCGCGCGGTCCGTCTGGTTGCGGTTGGTGGCGAGAATCGCGCGGTACTGCCCGTAGGTCAGCGTCACTTCCGCGCCGGTCGAGAGGGTGAGCGTCGGATGAGTGATGTCCGCGGTCGACAAGGCCGCGTAGGCGTCGTGCGGGCTCGACGCGAAGCGGCTCGACAACGACAGCAGGTGCTCGCCCTTGTCGTCGAGCACGTGCTCCTGCTGCCGATAGAGATCTTCGAGCGCAAACCGGTAGACGGCCAGCTCGCTTTGCTGCGCCATCCACTGTTGAATCGTCGCCAGCGGAATCTTGAGCAGCTCCGGGTTGAACCACGCGCTCGCCTGGTTCGCCTTGGCGAACAGAATCTGCACCTGCTGCCGGCGCGCGTTGATGGTGTTGTCGCGCTGATCCTCGTCGTACTTCAGCGATGCGAAATACCAGACCTTATAGGTGAGCTGTCCAATGTCGTCGGACAATCGCATCGCTGTGAGCAGCTGATCGGGCCCCTGAGAGAGCGTGCCCTGCAGAGCCGCGTACTCGCCGATTTTCCGATCGAGACTCTCGAAGGCCGCCTGCCACGCCGTCCAGTCGGAGAAGATGTCGGTCAGATTCCACTTGAATCGATCGGAAATGCCGGTCCGATCGCGGAGCTGAGGCGCAGGGGCGGTGCCAACGGACGACGTCATCCGTTGATCATAACGCGCGGGCGTGGTTTTTGCTCGATTCACCGCGGGAGGCGCAACATGGATCATCCACGTCCCGGGTTGAAATTGGTTGACGCTGCCGATCTGGATCGAGGCGCGTTCGACTTCAAGGGTATCGACGTTGTCGATCCGTCGGGCGAGAAGCTGGGTGCTGTCGAAGGGTTCATCATCGACGTCAACCAGAGCCGTCCCTATCACGTCGTCGTCAAGGGCGGCCACTGGTACAAACACAAACATTTCCTGTTGCCGATCGGACACGTGCGGCTCGACCGGGGGGGCCGGCGCCTGACGGCAGACGTCGCGCAAGCACGAGTCGAGCGGTTCCCCGGCTTCAGCCTCGGTGAGTTCGAGAAGCTGACGGACAAGGATTTCGACCAGCTCGCCTATGCGTCGGCGGCAGCCTGCGGTGACGAGGTGATCGACACGTCAATCGCCTGGGAGCGATGGACGGCCTATGCCTACCCGGGCTGGTGGGACGCGAGCTACTACCGCGCGGACCTGGTCCGCAACGACGACACCGGCGTCACCTCCCGGCCGACGCAGTCGACGGCAGCCGACCGCGGCCGGAGATAGGCGCGGCCGGAAACGCCGCGCGGATTTCATCTCGCGTGAGGTCGCGCCACCGGCCGGGCTCGAGCGACTCCAGCTCGAGCCCGCCGAATCTCACACGCTTCAATCGCGTCACCTCGTGGCCGATGCCCTCGAACAATCGGCGCACTTCGCGGTTCCTGCCGCTGCGCAGCTCGACGAGCAGGTGCGATTCGCGCGTGGAGACCTTTCGCATGGTGACGTCCGCGCGGAGCGCCGCCAGCTCGGCACCGGTCACTCGGCCGCGAACGGTCACGGCGTAGACGCGCGATACGGCATTCGCCGGATCGGTGATCCAGTTCGCGAACTGTGTATCCGTGGTCAGCAGGAGCAGGCCGCTCGTCGCGAGGTCCAGGCGGCCGACGGCATTGAGCCCGCGCGATTCCTCGCCGATCACGTCGAACACCGTGCGCCGCCCCTCCGGGTCGCGCCGCGTTGTGACGATCCCGCGCGGCTTGTGAAACAGAATCGTCCGCCACGCCGCGCACACGTGCGCCGCGCCGTCGATGGCGATCCGGACGCGCTCCGGCATGACAGCATGCGCTGGATCGGTCACGATGCGCCCGTCGACACGGACGCGTCCGGCGCGGATCGCAGCCGTTGCCTGTGCCCGGGAGAGAATGCCGAGCTTGGACAGCGCGCGGTTGAGGGGAACCGGCAAAATTAGGAATTTGGAATTGGGAATTCGTGACACGCATTCTTAGAGTGCGTTGCAAAATTAGCTCGAGGCGGGTCCTGTCCGCGAACAGCCCCACCGGGTGCTCGCCAGAAGAGCACTTGTCACGGCCCACGGCTCCGCGCCCGGCGGGGCGGCCCCGTTCGCGGCCACCCGCGAGC
>DATFXR010000193.1:0-10199 GCA_035315685.1 Vicinamibacterales bacterium
AGCGCGTAGAGCAGCGCGAAGCCGACGATCGAGATGAAGAACGCGACTCCGAGGAACGTGAACAGGAGTGCCAATCCACGACGTGCCATAGCTCACCCATGGCGCGGCCGTCGTCCGCGCCGGTAACGCAGGCCTTCAGCCGTTTCCTTCAACGGACGCCTTCACCCTTGCCGGCTGCCGAGGCCCACGGCCTGCCCTCGCAGTATAGTCCTCCGTCATGGACGCGCTGCTTCAGGACGTGCGCTACGCGGTTGCCTCGATGCGCCGGAACAAAGGATTCGCTGCGGCCGCGCTCGCCACGCTCGCGCTCGGCATCGGCGCCACCACGGCCGTGTTCTCGGTCGTCTACGGGGTGCTGCTGCGGCCGCTCCCCTACGCCGAGGCGTCGCGGATCGTTCGCTTGTCGGAAGAGCATCCCGGCGCCGTCTCGCCGCTGCGCGCGCCAATGCTGAGCAACCTGACCTATTACGCCTGGAGCGCGGCGCCACGGACCGTGGAGCGATTCGCGGCGTACCGGTCGTCGGCGTACACGGTGACGCGTGACGGCGCGTCGGATCGGCTCGAAGGCGCCGACGTCACGCCATCCCTTTTTCCGATGCTCGGCGAGACGCCGGCGCTCGGCCGCTTCTTCAGGGACGAGGACGCCCTGACCGGCCGCGCGCCGGTCATCGTGCTGAGCGATCGCGGCTGGCGCGAGCGGTTCAGCTCCGATCCGGCGATCATCGGCCGCGGCATCGAGGTCGACGGCACGCCGGCGACGATTGTGGGCGTGGCTCGCCCCGGCCTCGCGTTTCCGGATGCCGACGTCCGACTGTGGATGCCGCTGATCATCCCGCCGCCGTCGACCGATGCCACGGCGGCGCGCCGCGGGCGGGTGTCCGTGCAGTTCGCGCTTGCGCGCCTCGAGCCCGGCGTCACACCCGCACAGGCCGAGGCGGAAGGGACGGCGGCCGCGCGGTCGATGGCCCGCCCGATGGCGGCGAACCTGCTCTTCGGTATCGGCGGACGGCCAATCGTGCACGTGCGCGGGATGGTCGACGAGATGACGTCGCGCGTGCGGCCGGCGTTGCTGGTACTCGCCGCCGGTGTGGTGTGCGTGCTGCTGATCGCCTGCGCGAACGTCGCCAATCTGTTTCTTTCTCGCGGCATCGCGCGCGAGCGCGAGCTGACCGTGCGGGCGGCGATCGGCGCAAGCCGCGCACGGCTGGCGCGGCAGCTGCTGACTGAAAGCCTCGTGCTCTCGGGCATCGGCGGCGCGCTCGGCCTCGGCCTCGCGGCGGCACTGGTCGCGGCGGCGCCTTCATTTGCGGCGGCTGGCTTCCCACGGCTCGACGCGGTCCGCGTCGATGCGCGCGCGGTCGTGTGCGCCATCGTTGCGACGATCGCGACGGCGATCGCATCCGGGCTCGCTCCCGCGCTCCGCAGCGCGCGCGTCAACCTCAACGATTCGCTACACGGCGGCGACGGCGCAAGCGCCGGTGGATTCCGTGGCGCCCGCGGCGGGCGGCTGCGGGACACGTTGCTCGCGGCCGAGGCGGCGTTCGCCGTGCTGCTGCTCGTCGGCGCCATCCTCCTCGCACGCAGCTTCGTCAAGCTGACGCACGTCGATGCAGGGTATACGGCCGACGGTGTGCTCGCAGTGCAGGTCTACGTGCCTGGCGGCAACGGCGACCAGCGGGCGGCGCGCACGCAAGAGCTCGTGTGGCCGTTGATCGAGCGCGTGCGCGCGGTTCCCGGCGTGGTCGCCGCGGGCGCCGGCAACATGATGCCGCTCGACAACGCGACGATGATTGCGGGCTTCCCGCCGCCGTGGACGCGCCCGGGGGCCGAGCCGACCAACGCACGTGCGCTCCTGTATCTGGTGACACCCGGATATCAGGACGCGCTCGGGCTTCGCGTGCGGCAAGGCCGGCTGTTCAGCGACGCCGACCGCGCCAGCGGCACGCGCGGGTGGGTGGTGAACCAGGAGTTTGCGCGTCTCTACCTGCCGCCGCAACCGCTTGGCTACCGGTTCGAGCAGCCCTCCGAAACCAGCCCGATTCCCGTCGAGATCGTCGGCATCGTCGCCAACGTGCTGAAGGACGGAAACGATCGCAAACCGCAACCGGAGGTCTACCAGGTGCCGAGGGAGCGGGCGCAGGCGTTCGGCTCGCGCTTCGAGCTCACGATACGGACCGCGAGCGCCCCCTCGTCGATCGCGTCGGCCGTGCGTGCGATCGTCCACGACGCGTTACCGGCGGCGGCCATCGAGGCGGTCCCGCTGTCCCGCCGCGTCGCCGAGTCGGTCGATCAGCCGCGTTTCGCCGCGGCCGTGCTCGGCGCATTTGCGCTGCTGGCCCTGGTGCTCGCGTCGGTCGGGCTCTACGGTGTGCTGTCGTACGCGGTGGCGCGGCGTCGCCGCGAGCTCGGCGTGCGCGCCGCGCTCGGCGCCGCGCGGCGCGACCTCGTGGGGTTGATCATGCGGGAGGGCCTCGCGACGACGGCGATTGGGCTCGGGCTCGGGCTCACCGCCGCCGCCGGCCTCACGCGATTCATGCGAGGCGCGCTGTTCGGCGTCGCGCCGCTCGATCTGTCGTCGTTCATCGCAGCGCCGATTGTGCTTGCGCTCGTCGCAGCCGCCGCGTGCCTGCTGCCGGCACACCGGGCTGCTGCGACGGATCCCGCCGAGGCGTTGCGGTGCGAGTGATCGGCGAGCCGAACCAGCTCGACTTGCGTTTGCGCACGTTCCCACGGATCTGCTGAAACCGTCACACGGCCGCGCGAGGAGATCAGGTATGCTCGTTGCCCGGCCCGCCGCTCCATGACGCTGTCGCGTACGATTTCGCTGCTCACGTTGTGTTTGATCGTCGCCATTCCCGCTGGCGCGCAGCCGCCCGCACCACCGCCCCCCGAACCCCCACCGCCACCTCTTTGGGATGTGCAGGTCGGTGGATCGTTTGTCGGCACAACCGGGAACTCGGACACCGGCTCGTTCGGCGCGGACTTCAGCGCGCATCGCCGCGGCGCGATCTGGCAGATCGAATCGACCGCGACCGCCGTGCGCACGCGGACTCAAGACGAACTGACGGCCGAACGGTACATTGGCCAGGTGCGCGCCCTGCGCTCGCTGACGCCAATCATCGGTCTGTCGATGGGCGAGAAGCTCGAGCGCGACCAGTTCGCCGGCATCGACTTCCGATCGATTCTGGACGGCGGACTGAGCTGGGCGCTGGTGAAGCGCCCGCAATGGACCCTCGACGGCATCACCGGCATTGCGTGGCTGCACGAATCGCGGACGGTTCCCCCGAACATCGATGATCCGGTCGGCAACTTCCAACTCCTCAGTCGAGTCCCGTTCGGGACCGCCGGCGACACGACGCAGCGCTTTACCTACTATCCCGACTTCAAGACGGCGGCGGCGTATCGCACTGAGTTCGAGGTCACGGCGCAAGCGGCGATGGCCGCGCACCTGGCGCTGAAACTCGCGTACCTCGTCCGCTACGCGAACGATCCTGTGCCCGGCTTCAAGAACACCGACACCACGACAACGATGTCGGTCGTGCTGCGGTGGAAGGCCGACACGCCTGCGCCGCCGCGGTAGCAGATTCCTCACTCGCCACCGCGAGTCAGATCGCGACATCTGCATCGTTCGGGGCGTCGTCGGCCGCAGTTTGTGGAGATCTCGGAAGGTTTTCGAACCTCAGCGCTTCGGCATCGCGTTCGCATTGCGACGATGCTACGATGCGCGCGCTTCGAATGACGGTTGCCGCCCTTCACGAGCGAATGAGCCGGCGCTTTCAGCGTCTGGACAGGACGTTGAAGTCGCGCTTCAAGTCGGTCGATTCCCGTTTCAAATCGATCGACTCCCGATTTGCCGTCGTGAACCGCCGCCTGAAGTCTCACGACGTGCGGTTGGATCGAATCGAGCGGCTGTTCGCCGAGGTGTTTCGGCAACTCGATTCGCTCGGCGACAAGCTCGACGCGAACACCCGGCGACTGGACTCGAACATCCAGCGGCTCACCTCGGAAGTCCGAGCGCTCGGGACCAGATTGAGTCATTTCGAACAAGTGGTCCACACGCACGAACGACGGCTCAACGAGATTCAGTCGCCGCCGCGGCCCTCGTAGGCTGCCCTAGAGCTTTTCGGATATACTGAGGGTTCTGTCGCGCGAAGTTCTCTCTCCTACTGCGGAAGTGGCGGAACGGCAGACGCGCTAGCCTCAGGAGCTAGTTGGAGCAATCCAGTCGGGGTTCAAATCCCCGCTTCCGCACCAAACGTCAACTCAACGCGAGCGATTCGGCGGACGCCTCTGTGTACGGGCGACAGGTGGCGCGTCGTTGACCGCGTGTTCAACATTCAGTCGCAGCAGCGTCAGTTCGTTTCGCGAATCTGATGCGACGGCCGTACGCGAGCTGATCGAAGCGCAGCGATCGCGAGCGTCGGCGACTCTGCATCTCGCCCGGCGACTCGACTGACGAGCCGACGAAAAAAAAAATCACATCATCGCAAAATAGGGGATGCGACCTTCCTTGACACGGCGAGATCGCGGCCTAGATTGTCCACCGCTGCGCGCGACGGACGCGGGCAAGCCGACTTAAGGTGGTCCGGGAACGCAAGGTGAATCGTTAGCCAGTGACGCGTCACACATCTTCGCAAGAGGGTGTGAGGCGAGTTCAAGGGCGAGCGAGACGCCAAGCGAACGCAGGGTGATTCGATCAATCGTTGACGTCGATCATGCCCGCAAGGGGATGAACGATGGCATCGAGGGCGAGACGCCAGGCGGTTCTTGAAAAGAAGACGCGAAAGCGAATTCGACCACCGAGGCGGCGAGTCCACGTCCGGAGCGCCGGCATTTTTTTTGCGCGTCCCGCCGTAGAGCCGTTCGATCTTCATCTCGAGTCCAGCCTTTCGGGCAAACTCAAAAAGCATCGGTCCGAAACGCTCGAGCCGACCGTTGCGGCCGGCGCACTCAGTACCGCCGTTTCTGTTGCCGCAGGATGTCGAACTTGGCGGTGTCCGCGATCGCCATCACCGCCATGACCCCCGCCTGCACTGGATCGGACACGACGAGGTCGGCGGCGTCGGGCACGCTGCCCGCCATGTTGAGCGAGATCACAATCAGCCCTTGCCGCCGTACGCTCTCGACCGCTTCGGTAATCTCCCCGCCCATTAGCGCCCCGGCGAGGACCAGCAAGCGCACACGCGGCAATCGGACGACGGCGCGGACCGCGGCGGCGAGCGCCTGTTCGCCGACCAGCGGTATCGTGTCGACCGAGATGCGCTCACCGCGGATGTTGTGGCGATCGGCTTCGGTAATTGCCCCAACAGCCACCTGTCCAACCTGCGCGCCGCCACCCATGATGATGATGCGCTTGCCGTAGATGGCGGACATCGACGGCGCCGTGATTGCCGAGCGCACCCCCGCAACCGACTGCAGCCGCTCGAGGATCGGTTCGATCGCCCCCGGCAGCTCGCACTCGAAGAAGATTTCGGTCTCGTCCTGCAGGTGAAGCAGATCGACGTAGCGGATGTCGGCCGCCGCATCGGCGAGCGCCTCGGTGACCCTGAACAGCATCCCGGGTCGATCTTCAACGGTGACGAGCAGCGCATGCGTGGCCATGACAAGTCGGTCGGGAATCTGCGGCTATCAGGTTGGCTCTAATGGACGGGCTGTCGCAATTCGCGGAAGAAGGCCCGCACATCGTCGACGAACAAGGCCGGCTGTTCGAAAGCGGCGAAGTGGCCGCCGCGCGGCATCTCGGTCCAGCGCGTGATGTTGTAGCGTGTTTCCATCCATTTCCGCGGCGACCAGATGACTTCCTTCGGGAAGTCGGCGCACGCCGTCGGCGGTTCGATTCGGCGATTGGCTGGCAGAGGCGCCGCGTGCGCGCTCTCGTAGTAGATGCGGGCCGACGAGGTCGCGGTCTGCGTCACCCAGTACAACGTGATGTTCGTCAGGAGCTCGTCCCTGCTGAAGATCCTTTCCGGATCGCCGTCGCAGTCGCACCAGGCGCGGAACTTCTCGACGATCCACGCCGCGAGACCGAGCGGTGAATCGTTCAGCGCGTAGCCGATCGTCTGCGGCTTGGTACCCTGGATCCGCTGGTAGCCGGTCTCTTCGGCCTGCCACGCGTCACCCCGCTTCAGGCGTTCGACCTCAGCGGAGGTCAGTCCGTCGTTCGGATTCGCGCCCTGGGGCGGCCCGGTACGGCACATGTTCAGGTGCAGTCCGGCGACGTGCGGCGCGTCGTTGAGCGCGATGCGCGTGCTGATGATCGATCCCCAGTCGCCGCCCTGCACACCGTAGCGGCTGTAGCCGAGCCGCGCCATGAGCGCGGCTTCGATCGCGGCAATCCTCGTCGGATCGAACCCGCGCTCGCGCGGCTTGTCCGAAAACCCGAACCCGGGCAGCGACGGCGCGACGATGTCGAAAGCGTCGGCGGCGCGGCCGCCGTGGCCGGCCGGATCGCTCAGCGGATCGATCACCTTCGTGAACTCCACGATCGATCCGGGCCACCCATGCGTGATGAGGAGCGGCAGCGCGTTCCGTTCCTTCGATCTGCGGTGGATGAAATGGATTTTCAGCCCGTCGATCGTCGTCGTGAACTGCTCGAAGCGGTTGAGCGCGCGTTCCTGCGCCCGCCAGTCGAAGCTGTCGCGCCAGTAGCGGACGAGCGACTCGAGATACGCGCGGCTGGTGCCGTAGGTCCAGTCGGAACCTGGGATTTCGTCCGGCAGCCGCGCGCGGGCGAGGCGAGCCTTCAAGTCGGCCAGGTCGGCGTCGGCGACGTGGATCCTGAAGGGCACGACCGAGGTCTCGTCGGCGGCGTGCGGGACGGCGCCGCCGCGCGCCATGAGCAAGAAGATCGCAACCAGCGGCCAAATCCGGCGCATACTACCCCCGCGTGGAGGATGACGCCATGAAGCATACCGCGAAGTACCTGCGTGGGATCGGCATCGGACTGGCGCTCGTTGTGGCGGTGGTACATCTCGCCGCGGACGGGCCGAAGGCGACACGCATCAACCGCGCCATCGATCTGCTCTCGCAGGGGCAACCGATTTACTACACCGGGTCGCACGAGGGCACCGACGGCAATTTCGAGCAGGGCGTGAAGGACGCGCAGACGTACGCGGACTACATCAGCTACGACATGGAACATGCGCCGTTCGACGTCAAGGGTCTCTCTGACTACATGAAAGGGCTCGTCAAGGGCGGACCGACCAAGAGCGGCCACAAGACTCCCGCAGTGATCGTCAACGTGCCCGTGAACGGTACAGACGAGGCGACGGTCCGTGCGAACGCATGGATGTTCCACCAGGTGCTCGCAACTGGCGTCCATGGGATTCTGTTGTGCCACGCGGACACGCCCGGTGCAGTGCGGGCATTCGTCGAGGCGGTCCGGTTCCCGGCGTTCGGCGGCCGACGGGGCGTCCACGGCAACTCCACGGCGGCCCGTATCTGGGGCATTACGGCGGACGAGTACGCCGAAAAGGCCGACGTCTGGCCGCTCAATCCCAAGGGGGAGCTCCTGATCGGGCTGAAGCTCGAAGACAAATACGCGCTCGAGAACGCCGACGCGAACGCGAAGATTCCGGGCGTCGGCTTCGCCGAGTGGGGGCCCGGCGATATGTCGTTCTCGCTCGGCGTGAAGAACGGCGGCCCGGGCCCGATGCCGAAGGAGATGCAGGCGGCGCGCGCGAAGGTGTTCGCGGCGACGAAGGCGGCCAAGATCTTCTTCCTGAACTCGATGAACGCCGACAACGTCGTCGACATGATCAAGGAAGGCGTGATGATCGGCCCCGCCAGCGAGCGCGCCGCACAGATCGGCCGCGAATACACCAAGCGCCAAATGCCGTGGTGAACTGAGAACGGGTTCAGGGTTCAGGGTTCACGGTTCTCGTTCTGGGTTCTCGTTCAGGTTCTGGTTGCGCGAACCCGAACCAGAACTCTGAACCGGAACCCGAACCCTGAACCCTGAACCTTGAACGCTGAACTCGGTCAGCGTTCGTCCGCCACGTCTCTGATGACCATCGAGAGCGCCAGGCTGACCAGGCTGACCACGAGCGCGCCGAAGAAGGCGGGCCAGAAGCCGCTGACGTGGAACCCGAGGCCGAGCGCGTCGGACAGCGAGCTCGTCAGCCAGAGCATCAGCCCGTTGATGACCAGCGCGAACAGCCCGAGCGTCACCAGGATGAGCGGAAACGCCAGGATCTTCGCGAGCGGGCGGAGCGTGGCGTTGATGATCCCGAACACCAGCGCGACGCCGAGCAGCGGCAGCGGTCCGCCGGTATAGGTGACGCCGGGTACGACCGCAGTCGCCGCCCAGAGCGCCGCGGCATTCACGAGCAGCCGGATGATGAACGGCATTCCGGTATTATTCTCCAGCCGCACCACCGCCAGGGTACGCCCCTGGTGGACCGGGCTGCCGTTCACATGATTCGACCGACCGACGATCTCCGCATTCGGAACGTGCGCCCGCTGATTCCGCCGGCAATCCTGCTGGAGGAGATCCCAATCAGCGAGCGCGCCTCGAACGTCGTCGCCGACGCCCGCGCGGCAATCGCGAACATCATCGCAGGCACCGATTCGCGCCTCGTCGTCGTCGCCGGTCCATGCTCGATCCACGACACGCGGGCCGCGTTCGAGTACGCCGGGCGCCTGAAGGCGATCGCCGACCGGCTGTCCGACGACCTGCTCATCGTGATGCGGACCTACTTCGAGAAGCCGCGTACGGTGGTCGGCTGGAAGGGACTGATCAACGATCCAGATCTCGACGAGAGCTTCCACATCAACAAGGGACTCCGCCTGGCGCGGCAGCTGCTGCTCGACGTCAACAACCTCGGCCTGCCGACCGGATCGGAATTCCTCGACACCCAGATTCCCCAGCACATCGCTGATCTGACGTCGTGGGTGGCCATTGGCGCCCGCACCGCGGAGAGCCAGGTCCATCGTGAGCTCGCGTCAGGGCTGTCGATGCCGGTCGGCTTCAAGAACAGCACCGACGGCAGCACGCAGATCGCCGTCGACGCCGTGATGACCGCGCGGTCGCCGCACTGGTTTCCGTCCGTGACGAAGCAGGGCGTATCGGCAATCTTCCAGACGTCGGGCAACGACTCCTGCCATGTGATCCTGCGCGGCGGCACCCGCACTGGACCGAATTACGACGCCGACCACATCGGGAAGGTGTGCGCGCGGCTCGCCGCGAAGGGGCTTCGCGAAGGCGTGATGGTCGACTGCTCGCATGGCAACAGCCACAAGGATCACCTGCGCCAGCCGGACGTCGCGTCGGCGATCGCGGATCAGATCGCGGGAGGGTCGCGCCAGATCTTCGGCGCGATGATCGAAAGCCACCTCGTCGAGGGACGTCAGGATTACGTGCCCGGCCAGCCTGCGGTCTACGGCCAGAGCATTACCGACGCCTGCCTGTCGCTCGAGCAAACCGGGCCGCTGCTGGAGACGCTGGCGCGAGCACGCCGGGCGCGCGGCTGACCGCCTCACGACAGCTCGGCATTCTTGTTCCGCCACGACGCCACGAAGGCACGAAGAAATACTCGTGTACTCAAATGGCCTTCTTCGTGTCTTCGTGTCTTCGTGCTTTCGTGGCGGCGCTGGCGCTATACTGCCGCCCTCATGCACGGGTCCGGCAACGCGAAAGTGAGGCGACCGTGAAAAAATGGGTTCTTGCAATCGTCGTCATCCTGACGCCGGCGGCGTTCGCGCAGCAGCCGTCGATCCCCGACATTCCGTTCGACTCCGTACCCAACTTCCTGAAGCTGCCGCCGGACATGAATTTCGGCGAAGCATCGGGCGTCGCGGTGAATTCGAAGGGCGACATCGCCGTCTACACGCGTTCGAACAGCGCCGGCGGTCCGGCGTACGGCGCCACCGCGTCGCAGATTCTCCTGTTCGACAAGACCGGCAAGTTCGTGAAGGAAATCGGCAAAGGGGTCTACGCGTGGTCTTACGCGCACGCCATCCGCTTCGACAAGGACGACAACCTGTGGGCGATCGACAAGGGCTCGGACATGATCGTCCGCTTCAACCCGGAAGGGCACGTCACGATGGTGTTCGGGCGAAAGAAAGAAGCGTCCGACAAGGCCGAACCGTGGGAGCGCGTGAACCCGCCGCGGCCGCCGGTTCCAGGACAATTCCGGCAGCCGACCGACGTCGCGTTCGACACCGACGGCAACATCTACATCAGCGACGGTTACATCAAC
>DATFXR010000194.1:0-12482 GCA_035315685.1 Vicinamibacterales bacterium
CGCGGTGTCGAGCGTCGTGATGATCTGCCGGAGCGTCGGATAGTTGGGCGCGATCGCGACGAGCGAACCCTCGACGAAGATGCTCGCGACGTAGGCGGTGACGAGCAGGCTGAATCCGAACGCAAACCCCGGGCGCGGCACCTTCGGATCGGGTGCCTTGTGCGCGTACAGGCCGATCTTGATGCCAGCCGCGAGCGCCAGACAGCACCCAAGCGCCAGCAGCACCATCGGACGATAGTCGCTCTGCTCGATCGCCGGGACCGACCGTCCGGTCATGTCGTAGTAGAGGACGCCGAGGCTCGTCTGCGACCACTGGAAGCCCATCGCCATCGGCAGCGCGTACACGTGGTCGTGCGTCGCCGTCAGCTTGATGCAGAGCCACAGCACCACGAGCGACGCCGCCGGAATCCAGTCATTGAGGAACAGGTAGGTGAGTCCGGCGACCACCCCGACGCCGATCAGTTCCGTGTCAACAAAGCGCATCGGAATGCTCGAGCTCGTGCCGCGCGAACGTCGCTGCCCACGCCGAAGCGAATCGCTCCTCGCTATATTTCTCGGCCGATAGTCTGGCGGCCTGTCCGGCCCGCGCCAGTTCCTCCGGCCGACGCAGGAAGAACTCGAGGCCGGCCGCGATGGCCTCCGCGTCGGCGCCGGCCGCCACCCACCCATCGACGCCGTGCACGATCATGTCAGGCAGATTGCCGCTCGGCGTCACCACAGAGGCAACCCCCGCCACTTTGGCCTCGAGCACGACGATCCCGAATCCTTCACGCAGTTCAGGGCGACTCGGACAGCAGTGCAGCGCGCTCCGGCCGAGCAGCGCCGGTATGTCGTCGCGGTATCCGAGAAACGCAACCGCACCATCGAGATCGGCGCGCGCCGCGCGCTCACGAATCGCGGCACGATGACCCGCGTACTCCGCCGCTTCCCATCCGTCGATCTGGCCGACAACGTCGAGCGTCGCGTCCACGCCGTGGCTGCGTACGATCGCGACCGCATCGAGCAGCAGATCCAGTCCCTTGCCGGGAATGATTTGCCCAATGTAGATCACACGGCCGGGAATTCGATCGTCCGTTCCACCCGCCGCGCGCATCCGCCGCGGCGACATGTTGTCGATCGTCGCCACCTTGTCGGCGGCGATGCCGTGCGCGAGGATCTCACGCCGCGTGAACGGTGAATTCGCGACGTAGCGATCGACGACCGGATCGAGAATCCACCGCCACAGATAGCCGTAGAACCGGCCCTGCGGAGGCGCGGTTCCCTGCCGGGACAGCACCTGCGTGCCTCGCGCGCGCAGCACGACGAGCGCTGGCCAGTTGCGCAGGATCGCTTCGAACTCGGGCAGCAGGACGTGCGTGGGATGGATGCGACGCGCCGCGCGCAGCAGGTCGCGACTGACGCGCGTCACTTCGACGATCATCCGGAGCGCGGCGAGCGGCGTGACGTGGCGGCGGCGCAGCGGATACCAGAAGGGCCCTGTCGACCAGCTCGAGCCGCTCGCTTCCACCAGCGGCGTGATCCGGAAATTCTCCCAACTGTTCACGATCGTGTGCGACGCCGCGCCGCGATCGTGCATGACCCGCAGCACCTCGAACGTCATGCGTTCGAGTCCGCCGGCGATCACCATGCCGCCGCAGCAGGCGATCACGCGAGTCGGCGCCGTCTGCCAGTCGGCTTCGGAACCGGGCGAGTGACGGATGACCGATCGGCACGCGCCCACGAGACCTGCCGTCATCGCCGCGAAGTCGCTCGAGGCGACCGCCGCGCGGCATCGCGCGCGCACGTCGTCGGTCGGCGGCATGTCGCGACGAACGGCGTCGAGCCTGCTCGCGAGATCCGCGACGTCGCCCAGCGCGAACTGGACACCGCTGCCGTCGCGCACGAGATCCGGCACGCACCCGACAGCATCGCTGACGACCACGGGTAAGCCGGTCGCGAGCGCCTCGTTGACAACGAGACCCCACGTCTCCGAGGAATCGCTCGGGAGCACGAGGCAGTCGGCGATTGCGTACGCGCGGCCCACCTCGGTCTGATTGAGAAACCCGAGCATCTTCAGCTCGACGCCGAGGCGCGACGCCTCGTCGCGCATCGCCTCCTCCAGCGGTCCGGATCCGGCAACCAGGACCGTTGTCGGCTGACTGGTGCGCGCCGCGGCCCTGATCACGTCGAGCGGCCGCTTTCGGTCGACCAGCTTTCCGGTGAACAGCGCGACGAACGCCGCGGCACCGATGCCGAGTTCGGCCCGCGCAGCCGCTCGCGGCGCCTCGTCCTGATACCGCGCGGCGGATCGGGCAAACAGATCGTTGTCGACGCCGTGGGGCACGCGGAAGACGCGATATTCCGGAGCGCCGAAGCGCTCGAGGTACTGGTCCGTGCGGATGCCGGGCGACAGATACCCCTCGAACCTCCGCAGGAGCATCCTGGTTTTCGCCACCCAGAGAGGCCGCCGCCACCCCGTCGGCCCGCTCTGCAGATGTGAGTCGCCGCGGAACAACACCGGCATGCCGAGCCGCCCGCAGGCGAAGAGCGCGCGGACCAGCGTCTTCGAATACCAGCCGGTGATCATGACGACGTCCGGCTTCGTGTCGGCGATGACCGCGCCGATTTCAGGGACGTCGAGGCCGGAGAAGTCCGCGCTGTCGATACGATCCCCGGGCCGCGCGGCCCGGACGATCACCGATCGATGTCCGTCGGTGAGCGGGACGTCCCATTCGAAGGCGCGATTGAACCCGACTCCCTGTTGCGACGGAGTCGGCTGTGTCGCGTAGACGACGGCGAGCGCGAGTTCGGGCGCATGCGCGTGGACGTAGCGAAACCAGGGCGCGTAGTACTGAATCGGATGCGTGAGCACCGCCGTCAGGCGCACAGGCGTCACACGGCCACCCGATCGAGGAGTGAACCGAGGCGCCGAGCGAGCGCGCTCGCCGAGAACGCGTCGACGCGGTCGAGCGATACGTCGGCGGCGCGATAGGCGGGATCAGCGGCGAGGCGACGCAAGTGAGACGCGACCTCATTCACCCGATCTTCGCGCACCGGAGTTTCGTCGAAGCTGACGATCCGGACGGTCGGCTCGCCGGCCGCCTCGCGCAGAATCGACACGACGCTGCTCGCCTCGTGGAAGAGCGCGAGAATCGGCCGCTTCGCGAGCAGCGCCGGGTACAGCTTGCTGGCCGTGTAGTGTCGCTCGGTGTTGCCGAGAAGAAGTATTCCCGACGCCTGCGTCAACAGCGCGATCGCGTCGAGATAATCGACGCGGCCGGGTGCCTCGCTGACGAGATCTTCGACGCCGCACTCGCGGGCGATCGGCAGTACGCGATACGCGTCGGAGTGCGACTGGTTGCTCGTGCCGACGAAATGCAGACGCAGTCGCGCGGCAGCGGGATCCTCACGGCGCGCGCGATCGAGGCCGAGCATCAGCAGACGAAGCGTAGCGATTCCCGTCGGCAACAGCGTGCCGACGTAGCAGAGATGCACGAGTCCGTCGCCCGGATCGACCGGCCGCGCGCATGCGCCGCGGCGATGCAGCGCCGCGAAGTCGTCGGGTTCGAAGCCGAGAGGAATCACTTCATGAGGCACCCGGCCAGCCGCCGGAATGCGCTCGACGATGCCGTCGAGTGTTCCTTGCGACACGGCCACGACGGCGTCTGCGGCGGCCAGCACCTTCGGTTCGAGCCACTCGCCAAGGCGACGCGCCCAGCGGCTCTTGCTGTCCGGACGGCCATCCGCTCCGCCGCCGACCGTGCGTCCCCACGCGCCGACCCACGGATCCTGATAGTCGAGCACGAACGGCACGCGGAAGCGCCGCTTCAGCGGCGGCCCGAGCAGCGCCGGATAAGTCGGATAGATGGTGATGAACAATGCGTCGAATCGTTCGCCCGCAAGGAGGCGGTGGCACGCCCGGCGCAGCCCGGCGAGCGAGCGGAGCCCGAGGTCGCCGATTCCGATTCGCCGCGTCGCCGTCGCCGGCCACGCGTCGGCACGCTCGACCCTCACAGTTGGCGGAACCAGCGACTCGAGATCGCGATCGAGGCGCCCCTCGTACGCCGATGCGCTGACGGTGAGCACCGTCGGCGTCCAGCCGGAGCCGGGCAGATGCGGCGCCAGCAGCCGAACGCGATGCGACGCGGCACTCGAGTCCGGCGGAAAGTGCGGGCTGACCATCAGGACGCGGCGCATGTCAGACAGACGCCTCGACGCAGACGCCGGCGCCGTCGCAGAGCCGATCCGCCCGCTCCACCTGCTCCAGCAGCGCACCGGGAATGCGGCTGTCCAGATACCGGCGCGGAGAGGGACCTTCGAACCCGGCTTCGGCGAACAGCGCCGCGAGTCCGTCCTCGTCGTACATCCACTTGTGCTCGTGGAGATCGGTCCAGCGTCGTATCGTCGCCAGCACACCGCGGCCGGCGGCACAGTCACGGCGCAGCAGCAGCATGCGCATCAGCAGATCGCTGCTTGGCTCGGCGCGCTGCTCCGCCGGCTCCCGCCGGTGCGCGAGGTACCACCCGACGATGGCGCCGAGATCGGGCACCACGACACGGCACACGCCGCCGGGCATGAGCGAGCGGCGCGCGTCCCGGAGAAATCGCAGCGCTTCGTCGCGATAGAGGTGCTCGAGGGTATGCGACGTGTAGACGACCGCGATCGACCGATCCGGGTAGCCGAGGCCGCGCCGGATGTCGCGATAGCGGATGCCGCGCGGCCAGTGACCCGCTTCCACGCCGAGCGTGGCCGATACGATCGGCGCGAGCCAGCGATGACCGGCCAGCCTCGCCTGCCACGATCCGTCGATGTTGATCCACTCGGGCGCCGTCACCGGGCCCGATCCGACGTTCAGGCGGATGCCGTCCGGAACAGACGCAATCCGCCTATTGCTCACCGGCGGATTCCACGATCGCGGTCCAGCGCACGACTTCAGCGCCTTCGATCGGCGACGCGACCCACCGCGTCGCCTGCGGAAACGCCGCCCGGATCGCCGCACCCTTCCCGTTGGCCTCGAATCGCAGCGGCAGCAGAGCGTGCACGCGCAGCGCGCGCGAGGACACGAAACGGTCGCCCCGCAGGCGGTCGAGCGGAATGAAGTCGGCGTGCCGCACGATCGCGCGCCCCGGCAGGTCGAGCGCGGTGACGGGATCGGTGAGGTACCAGACGTCATGCGCCGGGTTGAAGCCAGACGTCAGCGCACGAACCGCAGCCGCGGCGTCAGCGTGCGCCAGCAACGGGTTGTAGACACCACTCGGACCTGTTCGATAGCCGGCGGGGTGACGTGCGGCCTTGGCGAAGACCGACACGACGCCGTAGCCGAACGGCGCAGCGACGAAGACCAGCGCCGCTGCCGCCAGAATGCCGCGGGTCGCGGCGGTCGCCGGGACACGCCATCGCCGTCCTTCAGCGATGGCGAGCGGCAGCATCGCCATGCCGGCTGAAATGACGTGGCGCGGTTCGACGCTGATCGACGGCGACAGCGTCCAGACGGTGAGGAGACAAACGATGCTGACGGCCAGCACCGTGCGGGCGAGCTCTGAAGGCGCGCCGGCATCGGTGCTGCGCATCGCGAGCGCGATCAGCAAGACGCCTCCCGGCAGGCCGGCAACGGTCAGCCAGATCGCGTTCGTCGTCAGACCGTGCGCGGGGTGGAGCAGCACGTAGGTCAGCAGCGAGTCGAGGTCGCCGGCTGTCAGCGCCGGAAACGCCACCGCATGCAGAACCGACAGCCACTGCCAGTGTCCGCCGCCGTCGGCAGTGATGAGATTTGCCGATCCGCCGCCGTCCCGGTTCAACACGCTGACGATCGCGATCGGAACCGCGGTGGCCAACCCCGCGACGGCAACCCGCGCAACCCTGCTCGTTAGCGATTCCCCTGACGATCGCCACGCGCGCGCGGCAATCCAGGCGAGGACGGCCGCCGTCACGAACGTCGCCGAGTACTTGACCGCGTACAAGGAGCCGGCCGCGAGGCCGACGCCGGTCACGGCGAACCATCGCGCCGATCCACGCGCGCGATCGGCAGCGACCGTGCTCACGAGCACCCAGGGCACCGTCGCATAGACGAGCACTTCGGCGCTGTAGAGGAACATCGCATTGCTCGCAACCCGCAACCACGGCGCCAGCAGCGCGAAGACGAGCACGAGCGTTTCCGGCAGGCCGAAACTCCCGAACCACCACGTCCACCCTACGGCTCCCGCGACGATGGCCAGTGCAGCGACGCTGCGAGCCGCGGCGGCCGGCGAGAATCCGGCGTGCAGGAACGGCCAGAACGCGATCGGCGATCCGGGCGCCCACACGACGAGGCGTTCGTCGACATCGCGCGAGAGGTCGGTGTAGTCCGGGCGGATCCAGTCGTTCACGCGCGGCGACCTGCCGTCAAGGACTTGGACCACCGTCTTCATCTGGAGCGCCGCATCGGAATAGAAGCCCTGCTGCGCGCGGCCTGCAATCGCGATCGCGCCGAGCGCGGACGCAGTCGCGGCGACGAGCCAAAGTCGCGAAGGTCTCGCGGTCATGCCACCCTCAGGTAGCGATACAGCCGCTCGTATTCGGCGATCACGGCCGAATCGCTGAACCGCCGCATCGCCTCTGCCCTGACGGCCGCGCGATCGATCGTTGCCAGGCGTCCGACGAGCGCGGTCATCTCGTCGACCGTGTCGCACAGAAAGCCGGTTCGGCCGTGATCGATTCCTTCCGGAAGGCCGCCGCGACGGAATGCAATCAGCGGGGTGCCACACAGCATCGATTCCGGCAGGACCACCGGAAACGGCTCCTCCCACTCGATCGGCATCAGCATCGCCGCCGCCTGACCGAGGAGCGATCGCTTGCGATCATCGTCCACGGGGCCGACGTAGGTGACCAGCGTGCCGTCGATGCGCGGCTTCAATTCCTGGTCGAAGTAGGCCTGCTCGTGCGGGAGTGGCGAGATGTTGCCGGCGATGATCAACCGCCGGCGCAGCCGCTGCGCCACATCGATCGCGTGATGCGCGCCTTTGCATCGGTCCAGCCGGCCCAGGAAGACGAGCGGCGCGGTCGCCGGATCGGTGTCGCCGACGAACGGGTAACGCGCAGGCGCGGCGCAGTTGTAGATGACCGACCAGTCGCCGCGCCCGCCGGCTGTCTCGCGAATCGCGGCACTCACGGCCGTGTAATGCAGCCGCCGCGCCCCGAGCCGACGCGCGGTCTCCATGTTCGCTGGGTTCACCGGACGCATGTAGGTCTGCACCTTCGGCAGGTCGCGGGCGAGCACCGGTGTCAGGTACGCGAGGCGGCCGAAGTTGTGGATGACATCGAAGCGCCTGCCGGCGCGGACGAACCGTCCACCCAGCGTGACGACGTTGCGGACGTTGCTCCACCGCGTCCACTCGCCTTCGCGGCCGAACGCCTCGACGCGGCCGTCGACCAGCGAACCTGGCGCGGCCCACAGCGTGACGTCGTGGCCGCGGCGCGCCAGTCCGTTGCCAAGATCGGCCACCACGCGCTCGATGCCGCCGTACTGGTCTGGCGGCACCCTGATGAACGGGTCCATCACGAGCAGGACTCTCACGCGAGGGCCTCGCCGACGAGTCGATAGAGGACGCCGCGCTCAGCCTCGTGATCGAAGTGCCAGCGCCGCGCCGCGTGGTGCCATGCCGTCCGCTTCGCGCATTCGAGTCCCGCCGGATCGCCGGCCCACTGTCCAATCGCGCGCGCCAGCGCGTCGATGTTGCGCGGGTTCACGAGCGCCGCACCGCGACCGAGCTCCACACCCAGATCGTGCTGGCCCTTCGTGTCGGCCAGGAGAACGGGCACTCCCGCAAGAATGTAGGTGAGGGCTTTGTTCGACAGGCAAATCTCGCGGTTGCGGGGCGGGCTCAGCTCGAGGGCGAGGCCGATGTCGTGCCCGCGCGCTGCATCGATCATCGCGTCGGGCGGCAACGGCGGCTGATGAACGATCTCGAGATTGGGAGCCACGCGGCGCGCGCCGAGGCGGAGCTCATCGAGGAAGGAGCCATGCGGCCGGCCAAGGACCGTGAGCCGGGCCGGCGAACCGACGCGGCCCGTCGCCGCCACCGCCTGCTCGAGACCGCGCCCGGGACCGATCGTCTGGCTGAACCAATAGAGGCGCAGCCTCGACGGATCGGCGCGCCCGAAATCGGGCGAGCGCGATGGCAGCGGGAAGGTGTTGTGGATCACCGCCGCGTCGATGCCGTGCGCGCGCCGGTACTCGGCCGCGATCGCGTCGCTCGACGTGGTGACGAACACCGCGTCGGCGACGACCGATCGCTCGATGCGGGCCGCAAGCGCGTCGATGAACTGTGCGCCGGGCCCGCTGGTTTCTCCGCTGTGGAAATCCTCGAGATCGAGCGCGTACGGCGTTTGCGAGCGCCGCCCCGCTTCGGCGACCGCGGCAAGCGCGCCGGTCGTGCCGCCGTAGAGCAGGTCCGACGGCGCGGCGAGAATCGCGCGCACCAGCGCGCTGTGTACGCGCCCGAAGGCGCGGGCGGCGATCGCGAGCGGCACGCGATCGACGCCGGCGGCGCGTGACACCACCCGCGCGGTGCGGTGCTGAACGCCGGTCCGCCAGTAGGTTGACGCCGGTTCGCCTCGACGATGGTCGACCGCGGTGACCTGCCACGTACGGCGCGACCGGGCGTCGGCGTCCGCGGCAACCGCCCATGGCTCGTGGATCGTCGCGACCACACGAATGTCGTAGCCGGCGTGAGCCAGCGCATCGGCGGCTTTCAGCATCCGCGGGCACGTCGACAGGTGTCCAGACGTGACGACGGTGACGCGCGTGCGGCGGCGCATTTCAGCCGGCAAGAGCGGTCTCCAGAAGCCCCGAGTAGGTGGCTTCCAGCCGCGCGATCGCGGCAGGTGCCGCGTGGTGCGCCGCAATGTGGCGGTCGCTCGACGCCTGCGGCGTCTCCAGCATGGCAACGAGCGCCTCGCTCAACCCGGCGACGTCGTGCTCGGCACACAGGCGCACGCCCGGCCCCTCGGGTGCGACGTGAGGAATGTCGGCGTGGCGTGTCGACACGATCGGCGTGCCGATCGCCTGCGCTTCGAGGAGGATCGTCGGCGCGCCTCCTTCGGAATCGCCGTCGGCCGCGGTCGCGCTGGGATGAATCAGCACCGTCGCCGCCGCGAGCATCGCGATCAGCTCGCGGTGCGGCTTCGAGCCGACGAACTCGACGACACCGCCGCAGCCGAGGCGATCGACGAGCGTCCGCGCGTCCGTCTCGTCCGGTCCGTCGCCGACGATCGTCAACCGCGCCGCAGGGTGTTGCCTCCGCGCGCGAGCGAACGCCGCGATCGCATCCAGCAGGCCTTTCTTCTCGATGAAGCGGCCGGCGAACAAGACCCGCGGTTGCGGCGGCGGCGTCCAGCGCGGGTAGCGCGTCATGTCGATGGCAATCGGCTGGATCACCGTGCGATCGGCGGGCGCGCCGGCAGCGATCACCTTCTGGCGCATTTCCGGCGCCTCGGCGAGAAAGAGGGCGCCGGCGTCGAACAGCCGCTCGTACGCGTCGCGCCACCGCGCCAGATACGGCAGCACGGCAGCGTCAACGCCGTAGAGGCTCGCCACCAGCGGAATGCCGGCAGCGGTGGTGATTTCGGTCAGCTCGCATGCCGTCGGACCGAAGTGCGCGTGCACGAGATCGGGCTCGAGCTCCGCGAGCACGGCTTCGATGGCACGCCGCCACGGTGAGCGACCGGTCGCGCGCTCGACCGACGCGTCCACCCACCAGCCGACCCGGCGCTTCGATTGAGGCTTCGCGCACACGCGCACGCGGGGAAACGGAAATTCGTCGGCATACATCCGTGACTGGCACAACACCGAGGCCTCGTACTCCTGGTGGTGCGTGACGAAGGTGTAGATGAAGGTTTCGGTTCGCGGCAGAAAGCGTCCGACCGTGTGCAGGACCCGCCGCATCAGCACTCGAGCGCCGCGACCGGCACGGCACGATTGGCACGATACGACTCGACGCCGGCGAGGCACGCGAGCACGGTCCGCGCCGCCTCGTCTATCGAACACAGCGGCGCCCGGCGCTCGCGGATCGCGGCGACGAAGTCTTCGATGCCCCGCACGCACGCCAGGGAGTGCTCGTACAGCCGGAGTGGATAGTACGCCGCGCCGTACTCCGCACCTGGACGGCGGGCCAGCAGGCGGAGCGCATCGCTGGCGCGCGCGAACAGGTACGGCGGAAGATTCGTGCGCACCTGGCGCCACCGGCTCTGGCCGCCGGTCTTCCCCGCGCCTCTGAGCAGCGGCGGCTGAAAGATCATCGGCCGATGCAGTACGTCGCCAGGACTGCCGTCCCGTTTGTAGAGGAGATTGCCGCGCACGGATGCCTCGGAACCGGCCACACGCACCGTGTGATCCTGCGGGCCCGGCTCGCCGAAGGCGACGAGCACCTTGCCGACCACGCCCGACCTGAAGCGCAGCGTCACGAGATTCAGATCGGACTCGGGGTACTCGGCGAACGCGAGATGGCTCGCGGCGGCGAACACCTCGACGATCTCCTCGGCGGCGAACCATCGCAGCAGATCGACGAAGTGACAGCCAGAGTACACCAGCGGCGTGGCGTTGTCGGTCTCGCGCCAGCGGTCCGTCTCGAATGCGCGCGTCGTCAGATCGTGAACGTAGTAGCCCTCGAGGTACGACAGACGGCCGAGCGCGCCGCTCGACAACAGCGCCTTGATGCGCTGGTGGAGCGGCACGAAGCGCATCTGGTGGAGCACGGCAATCACCTGTCGGGGCGCCGCCGCCGCCGCGCGGCGAATCGCGCAGATGCCGGCAAGCGAGTCGGTGAGCGGCTTCTCGACGAGCACGTGCCTGCCGTGCTGCAGCGCTGCGACGATGTAGTCGGCATGGGTCGAATCAGGCGAGCATACGACGACAACGTCGAGATCGGGCCAGAACGGCTCGAGGTCCGAGAAGAACGCCACGGTCGGCGCACGCGCCGCGGCTCGCGCGGCCGCCGCCTCCTTTGGATCGAATATCTTCGTGACGCGGCAGCCGGCGACGCACGACCAGTAGAACAGATGCGCCTGACCGGAACCGCCGAACCCGATGATGCCGATGCGCAACACCGTGTCTGTTTCGCCAGTCGTCATCGGCGGCAGAGGATGAGCAGACGCGTGCCGCAATCGGGTCCGTACGATGCCGGCGGCCGAATGCCGAGCGCGACCGCGACTCGATCGATCGCGTACAGGGCGCCCGGGCCCACGCGGGTGAGCGCATAGCGCACGTACCTGTTTCGGGGGCCACCGGCGGGCAGCCAGTAGTACATCGGCTGCTCCGCCGCGATCGTCAGATGCAACCGTGCGAGCGCCTGCTCCCAGAACGATCGCGAGCGATACCGCAGGTAGCTCGAAGGCTGCTGCGTGGCCTCCGGCAGCGCCGCTGTCACGAGGATCGTGCCGCGATCGTTCAGCGCCGCCGCCATCGAGGCGAGTGCCCTCACCATCGACTCGTCGTCGAGAATGAGATGGAGCACGTCGAAGCTCTGGACCACGTCGAAGCGGCGGGCCTCCGGGTCACGCCAGCCGCACAGGTCCGCGGCGTGAAACTCGACGCCATCGAATGCCTGGCGCAGGTGCGCGACCGCCCGCTCCGAGATGTCGACGCCCACGTACGCTGCGCGGGGGTACGACTCGCGATAGACGCGCGCGAAGTGTCCCTGGCCGCATCCCGCATCGAGCACCGAGAACGTGGTCTCACGCGTGAAGCCGAGCGTGCCCAGCGAGCGGCGAAGTGCCTGGCGCTTGCACGCGTATATCCGATCGTTCAGCCGCTCGCCGGCGCCGAGCCAGCCCGATTCGGAGAGCGCGAACGTCGAGTAGCGTTCGTTCCAGAACTGGCGGAGCCGGACCTGATCGGGCGCGGGCGCGTCGCTCATGCGGCGTAGAGGGCCAGGTAGTCGCGCGCGACGTCGTCCATCGTGCGCATCGGCGGCAGCGCCTGCCGCCAGCGATCGATCGTCTGCGCTGGGGCGGCGGCGACCTCGGTCAGCGCGCGCGCCCAGCCGTCGACATCTCCGGGCGCGACCAGCCGGCCGGTGACCCCGTCGTCGATGATCTCCGCGAGATTGCCGATGCGGCTGGCGACGACCGGCGTGCCGACGGCCATCGCCTCCAGCGCGATCGTCGGCCCGTTCTCGAACCACATCGATGGGCAGACCAGCAAGTCGATGCCGGCGAGCAGCGCCGGTATTTCCGTTCCCGGTACGCCGGGCTGAATGACGACACGCGCGTCCGCGCCGGCGATCGATCTGAGCTCGGCCGCGAACGTTCGCGTGCTGTCGTCCGGCATCGGACCGCGCACGTTGAGCAGGAACTGGACGTCCGCCGGAATCGCACGGACGGCGCAGATCAGCTCGACGAGCCCTTTCGTCGAATGCAGCCGGCCGACGTAACCGAAATGGACAGGGGCGACAGTCGGCTGCACGGCGACCCGCGGCTTCGGCGCGAAATTCGAATGGCTGACGCCGAGACGATTCAGCACGATTTTG
>DATFXR010000195.1:0-10438 GCA_035315685.1 Vicinamibacterales bacterium
CTGTGCACTATCGAGCGCTACCTGCGCCTGCACCAGTTCGCTCACCAGCGTCGCGCGGTCGTCGGCGCCCGCCAGGCGCGGCTCCAGTCGTCCGAGCGTTTGGCCTACGCCGACGTTGGTTCCGATGGAGACCAGGGACGCGGCCACAAATCGGCCCGCGGCGGGCGCCGTAATGACTGCTTCGCCTCCCGAGAGCGGCTCGATTTCGGCAGGCACCTTGACCGAGATCCGGAGATCCGAGTTCATGACGCGAGCTGTGGCGAATTCGTTCGTCCACTGCTGTTCCTTCAGGTACGCGATCGCCGAAGGATCGTCAGCCGGGCGCTTGTCGGCTTCAGCCCTTGCGGTGGGTTCGTCGGCAAAGACGGTCGTGATCCCCAGGTCGTGCCGATCGGTGAGGCCCGGAGCATCGACGAGAAGCGCCCATCGATAGCGCCCGGCTGACGGAGGCACGCCCTCGACGCGGAAGGCGCCAGGCCTCGACGGCGGCGAACCGCGGAGCACCGTTGCGGCACCGCCGCGCTCAGGCGCGAACTCGATCGTTGGTGTGCCTGCGTTCAGAGCCTTGAAGTCGTCGAGTTTCGTGAGGTGCACCGCAAACAACGCAGATCGTCCCGTGACGAGCGGCGGATACTCCATGTACAGCTCGGTTTTCGCCGACCAGTCCGTCACGCTCAATGTCGTGGGCTCCGCCTTCGCCACTTCACTTGGCCGCGTGCATCCCGCAGCGGAACAGATCGTCAACACGATTCCGATCAGCGTGTGGTCTCTGGTTGTCATTGGATCTCCCAGCCGGTGGCGAATTCGAGCTCGATTTCTGACTGGCGGACAGCCAGATCCAGTGCGGCCTGCCTGATCCGAGCCGACGATCCGGTGCGAAACGCGTCGAGCAATTCCAGAATGCTCCGTTCACCGGCGTCGTAACTGACCTGTGCGATGCGTTCGATCTCGCCGGCGCTGTGCACCGCTGCGGCGCGGTATCTATCGGCAGCGTCGCGACGCTCGAGCACCGTTGTCCGCAGCGCGGTGATGTCCGCTCGCAGCGTCAGACGAAACGCTTCGATGCGCGCCTCGGCCTGACTCGCTCGAGCGAGCGCAAGTGCCTGTTCGGGCTTGCCCCGGTCAAAGAGCGGAATGCTCGCGTGAACTGTAAACACGCTTCCGAGATCGCCGCCGCCGGCGGTCGAGGACTTCGTTCCAGCAACCACTTCAGGTTCCGGGACCCAGCGGCGATCAGCGGCCCTGCCGGAGAGGCGTGCGGCATCGACTTCTTTTCGGAGAGCGAGCAGGTCGCCACGAGCTGTCTCCGCTCGCTCGACGAGCGCGTCGATCGACGGGATGGTCGCGGGAGCGGACGGTCTCGCGATCGCCACGAGACGTGCGGAGACGACCGCCTCTTTAAAGAAGCTGGCAACGGTCGCTTGTGCTCGGGCCCGTTCACTGGTCGCGAGTGAGCGGTCAGCCTCGGCATCCAATACTTCGCGCTCGGCTCGCAGTCGATCGAAACCGGCCGCATCGCCCGCCGCCTCTCGCTTCGCGAGGACCGCGGCGAGCTCCTGCAGCCGGTCGCGTGACGTCGTCAGCTCCTGCTCGCGTGCCTGCGCGGCGACGAGCTGCGCAAATGCGAGGCGAAGATCAGCGCGAGCCCGCCGGGTCGCGTCTTCCGAACGATTCGCGCTGGCCTCGACGAGTGTGGACGCCGCCTCGATCTCGAGCCCGCGTCGCCCCGTGATTGGCAGCGGCTGCGCGATCATCGTCATGTTCTCGGTCACACCTGCCGCCGATTCACGGTCGAACGTCAGCCGCGGATTCGGCCATCGCGCCGCTGCGAGCGCATCGGCACGCGCTACGTCGATGGCCGCCCGGATCGCGCGCAGTCGCGGAATGTCGGGCGACAGACGGGCCAGTGCTTCCGCTTCGCTGATCGGAATGGATTGCGCGCGCGCGTTCGACGGCACAGCGATCGCCACGAGCGCGCACAAGACGGCAGTACGCATGACAACCCTCGATGAGACGGAGAGATCGGGATAGACGACGGGTGAGCCCGTCAGGTCAGGCTAGGCGGGAAGGGGGAGGGGCGCGTGGCGAGCGAGAGACGCGAGGCGGACCGTGCGGCGGAGCCGCATCGTCCAGGACAATCGCGCTCCACGTCGCGGCCGCTGGCGCGAAGGCCGACCAGGTCGCAGGACTGCTGACCAGACTCGGAGCGTGATAAACGGCGCCCGAAAGCCACGCTGTGGTCAGCCAGATGACGTGGTCATCGTCATCGTCCAGTCGCGCACGATCAGACGCCCCTTGGGTGTGATGCGGCGCGAAGTGTCGGTGAATCGTCGCGGTCGGGTGGTGGTCGTCGCGTTCGTGGACGTGCTCCGGAGCGAACGCGGATCCCGCGCCCACGATGGCGGTCAACACCAGACCGCACGCGATTCGAATCGCCCGGAACACCGCGCCATTATGGTCCGGCCGATTTTGGGCGGTCAAACGCGACGCTGAGCGGCCGGCTTCTAGCAGTGGCGCGCCAGAATGTCGACGATCTGTTCGAAGTGCTCCACGAGCTCGCGCCGCGCCGCCCGGTACAGCCTGCCGACGTCGAAGGTCTCGTCGCCGGTGCCGACGCGCACAGGTGACGAGCCTCCCCTCTCCGCAGCCGTGACGGCGATCTCGCCGGTGCGGACCGCGTTGATGCCGGCGAACGAAGCGCTCGCCACCGCGACGAGCGCGGTCTGCTTCAGTGCTTGTCTCCACGTCATTGTCATGTCTCCTGCTGCCCGGATCACTTCACCGCGTCGATGTAGATCATCTGAATTCCGCCCTTTTTCACGACCGTGCCGCTGACGGTCACCTCGTCGCTCATCCTGCCGAGCAGCATCGTGTGAGCGGGCTGATGATCCTTCAGACCCGAAGCGACGTACAGGTTCCCGGCTGAATCGAGAATGCCGATTGGGTTCCCGGCCTTGGCGCAGGCGGTCGCGCACTGCTTTTTCGCCGGACCGCGGTCACCACCTTCCAGGTAACACCACAAATCGACGACTTCGCCTGTGACCGTCGCGCGGTCGCCCCTGGGTTGTGCGCGCAGTGGCATGCGCACCAACAGCGTCGACGTCGCGATCATCAGCAGTGTGTTTCGCATCGCATCCCTCCGTTTCGAACGTCAGACGTTGAATCGTAGGCAGGGGATCTGCGACTGCGCCTGACATCTTCCTGACGTTTGCGTCAGCGACGCGTTCACCAACCTGACAGCAAGATCAGGAACTTGTCAGGCGCCATCGCTCGTCCGCCTCCTACGATCCCAACACGATCGGAGGACACGATGAGTGCTCGCGAGTTTCTGATGAATGTGACCGTCATCGTGACGGTGATGGCGATCGCCGCCTTGCTCGAGACCCTGGTGCCGATGTTCGTTGGCAGGGAGCGGACGCGAGGGCGCCGCGCAGCGAACCTGGGTCTGACGGTCGTGGTGTTTCTGTTGAACTGGCTCCTGACGTCGGTCGCGGCGATCGTCGCGCTCGCGCTATCGGTGCGATCGGCCGGTCGATTTGGCAGCTTCACCGTGTCGCTGCCGCTCCAAATCGTTTCCGGCGTCGTGCTTCTGGACTTCTCGACCGGCTACCTCGCGCATCGGATCATGCACATGTGGCCGACCATGTGGCGATTTCATCGCGTGCATCACAGCGACGATTTCGTCGATGTGACGACCACCTACCGCACCCATCCGGTCGAAACCGTCTGGCGGTTCCTGTTCGCGATCGTCCCGGTATGGATCATCGGCATTCCACCGGCGGCGGTGCTGATCCAGCGACTGCTGCAGGCGACCAACGGCGTCCTCGAGCACGCGAACATCAGACTGTGGGCCCCGATTGACCGGGTGCTGTCTCTGCTTTGGGTGACGCCGAACGTGCACAAGATCCATCATTCAAGGCAACTCGCGGAGACGAACTCGAACTACGGCAACATCCTGACGATTTACGACCGTCTGCTTCGCACGTACACGCCGGCTGAACGCGCCCACTCGGTGAGCTACGGCCTCGACGACGCCGACCCGGTCCGCTCGGCGTCGTTCGCCGGCCTCCTTTCGATGCCCTTTACGAAGGCCGAATCAGGAACCGGTGATGTGGCCCGAGCGCGGGTCGAGCCGTCGATTCACGTCGCGTCTCAGCAGTGAATATGGGATGGGCTTGTTGCCTTACAGAAAAGTCAGGAATGGGGTGCCGCGAGGCCGGTAACATTCCGGTGAGTGCGTGTCCTGATCGTCGAAGACGAGCGAAAACTGGCCCAGATCGTCGAGTCGGCGCTGCAGGCGGAGCACTACGAATCCGTCGTGGCCCCGACCGGCGAGGACGGCTTCTTTCGCGCGAATGCCGAGGCATTCGACCTGATCATCCTGGACCTGATGCTGCCAGGCCGCAGCGGGCTGGAGATCCTGCAGACCCTCAGGCAGCGGCACATCGAGACGC
Organism: Vicinamibacterales bacterium; assembly: GCA_035315685.1. GTDB lineage: Bacteria > Acidobacteriota > Vicinamibacteria > Vicinamibacterales > CAVVIG01 > QHWK01. The sequence goes on from DATFXR010000195.1 coordinate 4,455, forward strand.
CGGTCCTCATTCTGACCGCTCGTGACGGCATCGACGATCGAGTCCTCGGCCTGGATCTCGGCGCCGACGATTACCTGGTCAAGCCGTTTGCCCTGCCTGAACTGATGGCCCGCATTCGCGCGCTCTTTCGCCGCGGGCGACCCTCGGATGTGCTTCGCTTGAAGGCCGCTGACCTGGAGCTGGATCTCGTGACGCGCCGGGTCATGCGTGGCGATGCTCAGCTCGACCTGACCGGCCGCGAGTTCGAGCTGCTGGAGTATCTGCTCCGGCATCAGGGCCACCTCGTGTCTCGTGAAATGCTCGCGCGCGAGGTGTGGAGAGAGCCGCGGCGGGCCACGCCCCTCGACAACGTCATCGACGTGCAGATGACACGGCTTCGCAAGAAGGTCGACGCCGACGGCGTTCCGCGCCTCATCCACACTGTCCGCGGCGTCGGTTTCGTGCTGCGCGAAGGCGAGCCGTGATGTCCTGGTGGTCGACGGCGTCGATTCGCGTGCGCCTCACCGGCTGGTACGGCGTCGTGCTGTTCCTGATGATGGCCATCTACGCGACGGCCACGTTCGTCGCCGTCCGGCACGAATTCCTCGAGCAGCTCGACGATCAGCTGCACGATGATTTCGAAGCCGCCGAAGGCCATCTGATCGCGGGGGCTGACGGCCGGATCGTCTGGTCCGGCGAGCGCCATCACGATCCCGACAGCGATGAGGAGCGCGGCAGCGATGTGTGGTCGGTCTCCGGAGAACCGATCTACCGTTCGACGGCCTCCGCCTCGCTGCCGCCGGCTGCGATTGCTGCGGCGACCGCGGGTGGTCGGTACGAATCACTGGTGATCAACCGGAGCCGTTGGCGAACGCTCACCGGTACATCGTCGGTCGGCGGGCGGGCAGTCGTGCTGAGAGCATCCCGATCTGAAGATCGCGTGCGCGCACAACTCTGGGAGATCCTGGTCGTGCTCGTCCTGGGCCTTCCGCTGGTGGTCGCGCTGGCCAGCCTCGGAGGCTACACGCTTGCGCGTCGGGCGCTGACGCCGATCGATCACCTCGCGTCTGAGGCCCGGCGAATTACCGCAGATCGACTCCACGAACGGCTGTCGGTGCCGAATCCCGAGGACGAGATCGGCCGGTTGGCCACCGTGATCAACGACACTTACGCGCGCCTGGAATCGTCCTTCGATCAACTGCGTCGTTTTACGGCCGACGCATCGCACGAGCTGCGGACGCCGCTGTCCGTGATTCGCGGGCTCGGAGAAATGCAGCTCAATCGGACGCGCACGCCCGACGAATACAAAGAGGCGATTGGCAGCATGCTCGAAGAGGTCGACCGGTTGACGAGTCTCGTCGACACACTGTTGCGCCTGTCGCATGGCGACGCCGGGACGATTCGTCTGTCGCGCGAAGCGCTCGACGTCGGGCAACTCGTTCGCGACGTTGCCTCGTCACTCGGCATCCTCGCCGAGGAACGCCAGCAGACGCTGAAGGTCGATGTCAGGGAGGACGTGTTCGTGACCACCGACCGCCTGGTTCTGCGCGAGGCGTTCGCCAATGTGATCGACAACGCGATCAAGTACAGTCCGAAAGGCTCAACGATCGTTGCGAGCGTTCGAGCCGATGGAGAACGCGCGGTTGTCGACATCGTCGACGAAGGACCTGGAATCGCCGCTGAACACCGTCGGCGCATCTTCGATCGTTTCTTCCGTCTGGACGAAGGTCGCTCGCGCGATCGCGGCGGCACCGGACTCGGACTGGCGATCGCCAAATGGGCCGTCGACGTCAGCGGCGGCCAGATCACCGTTGAGGGACGACCATCCGGTGGATCCGTCTTCCGCATCGTCCTTCCCGCCGCCGCGCCGGCGATCAGGAATCCGCATCGCGACCGCGAACCTCAACTCAAGGGAGAACACGTATGAAACGCTTGGTCATGCTCGGCTCGGTCTTGCTCGTGTCGCTCGGGCGCGTCGCCGCTGCGCAGGACATTCCCGCCGAATATCAACAGGTGCTCACCGCGCTCGGCAAGCAGGGCGACTACAAGGCGAACGTGCTCAAGGTCAACATCCCGCGAAACGACGTCGCGGTGACGGTCGCCAACGTGAAAACGCCGACGCCGTTCGGGTTCGGTGGCTGGATTGCGTTCACGAAAGGGACCGGCGGGATGGACGTGATGATGGGCGACCTGGTTCTGCTCCAGGACGAAGTCAACCCGGTGATGTCTGCACTGCTCGAGAACGGCCTGGAGGTCACTGCCCTCCACAATCACTTCTTCTGGGACGAGCCGCGCATGTATTACATGCACGTACACGGACACGGCAAGCCGGCCGATCTCGCGCGAAAGGTGAAACCAGCGGTCGATCTGATCGGGAAGGGCCGCCCGGCACCCACTCCCGCTCCTGCGGCCGCGGCTGCGCCGACGATCGACACCGCGAAACTCGCACAGATTGTCGGGACACAAGGGGAGCAGAACGGCGCCGTCTATAAGATCACCGTCGGCCGCGACGACTTGAAGCTCACCGAGATGGGCGCGCCGATCAACGCCCGCATGGGGCTGAACACGTGGGCGGCTTTCGTCGGGACGAACGACAACGCGGCGATCGCCGGCGACGTCGCGATGGTGGCGAACGAGGTGACGCCCGTGCTCAAGGCGCTCCGCCAGAACGGGCTGCAGGTCGTCGCGATCCATCACCACATGGCGGGGACACAGCCAACGATCTACTTCCTGCACTACTGGGGCACGGGACCGGCCGAGAAGCTGGCGACAGGTTTCAAGGCGGCGCTCGGCGAGCTGGCGAAGCCGAAAGCGGGCGCCACGACCAGGCCGTAGATCACGATTCGACCGCGCGAGGAGAGCATTGATGCGTGAGCGTCGCCTTCATCGTCGTCTGGCATCGTGCGCCGGCATGGCCGCCGTCGCGTTCGGATGTCTGTGCAATCCCGTTGCGGCGTTCGCGCAGGCAGAAACGGGGCCGCTCACGCTCAACGACGCCGTCCAGCGCGCGCTCAAGAACTATCCGTCGATCAAGGAACGCCGGGCGCGCGCGCAAGCGGCCGAAGAAGATGTCGGCGTCGCGCGCACTGCGTATCTGCCGCGGTTGGACCTGTACTGGCAGGAAAACCGGGCGACTACCAATAACGTGTTCGGATTGCTGTTCCCGCAGTCCACGATTTTCTCGATGACCGGACCGGTGCTCGGCACGCGGTCGCTCAGCGACAGCGTCTGGGGCAGTGCCGGGGCCGTGCTGCTCTCGTGGGAGGCTATCGACTTCGGGCAGCGGAAAGCGAGCGTCGAGGCGGCGCGCGCTCAGGCGTCGTTCGCGAAGAACCAGACGGCTGTCGCCGAGCTCGACGTGGCGTCGGCCGCCGCCGATGCGTTCCTCACGGTGCTTGCCGCAGATGAATCGGTTCGCGCGATTCGTGCCAACGTCGATCGGTTACAAGTGTTCGCCAATACGGTTCGCACGCTGGTGCAGAATCAGCTTCGGCCGGGCGCCGACCAGTCGCGCGCCGAGGCCGAACTCGCCATCGCGAACAACCAGCTCAGTCAGGCCGTGCAGATCGCCGACCTCGCACGAGCGTCGTTGGCCGATGCGGTCGGATCGCCTGGCGCATCGTTCGAGTTGATGCCTGGATCGCTGGCCGCGGTTCCGCAAGTCAGTGTCCCGCAGGCCGACCCGAAGGCACACCCGGCGGCGCGTGCCGGGCAGGCGGCCGTCGACGTCGTCCGCGCGCGCGAGCGGGCACTCGATGCCGCATATTTCCCACGGATCCTGCTCCAATCGACCTTCGCGGGACGCGGGACTGGCGCCGACGCTCCCGGCGTGCCGTCATATGGCAACGGTCTGTGGCTGCAGGTGCCCAATTGGGCCGTCGGCGCCTCCGTCACGTTCCCTGCGTTCGACATCTTTGGCATCAACGCTCGCAAGCGCGTCGAAATGCAGAACGAGCTGGCGGAAAGCGCGCACTACGATCAAACCATCCAGAGTCTGACGACCCAGGAAGTCAAGGCGCGCGCGCTCATGAAGGCGGCGACAGACATCGCGAACAACACGCCGGTCGAGCTCCAGGCGGCCGCGGCGGGAGAGAGTCAGGCGCGCGCGCGGTATCAGAACGGACTCGCCAGCATTACCGAAGTCGCAGAAGCCCAGCGGCTGCTCGCGCAGGCCGAAGCCGACAACGCCGTGGCGCGACTCGGGGTGTGGCGTGCACTGCTCGCGGCAGCGCAGGCGCGAGGGGATCTCGCGCCATTTCTCGAACAGACGAACCGGTAGCGGCTCGAGGGGAGCGTTCGATCATGTGGCTAGTGTTCACGGCTATGCGGCGGCCGATCACGATACTCGTCGGGATCATCTCCGTCGCGCTCGCGTCCATCATGGCGATTCGCCAGATGAAGGTCGACATCTTCCCGCAGCTGGGCGCGCCGGCGATCTACGTCGCGCAGCCGTACGGCGGCATGGATCCGTCGCAGATGGAGGGGTACCTCACCTATTACTACGAGTACCACTTCCTCTACATCACCGGGATCGAGCATGTCGAATCCAAGAACATCCAGGGCATCGCCCTCATGAAGCTGGTGTTTCATCCGGACACCGACATGAGCCAGGCGATGGGCGAGGTGGTCGGCTACGTCAATCGTGCGCGGGCCTTCATGCCGCCTGGGGCGGTGCCACCGTTCATCATGCGGTTCGATGCGGGCAGCGTACCGGTCGCGCAACTCGTCTTCTCGAGTTCGACGCGCAGCGTGCCCGAGATGCAGGACATCGCCCTCAATCGGGTGCGCCCCATTTTCGCGACCTTGCCCGGCGTCTCGGCGCCGCCTCCGTTCGGCGGCAGCCAGCGCACGATCGTGGTTCGCGTCGATCCCGAAAGGCTCCGACAGTATCGCCTCTCACCGGACGAAGTGGTCTATGCCGTGAACCGCGCGACGACCGTGCTGCCGTCCGGCAACGTTCGCACGGGCGATCTGATCCGCATTGCATCGACGAACGCGACGCTTGGCGGCAACATCCAGGAACTGCTGGATGCTCCGCTTCGTCTCGGCGCCGGTCCAACCGTGTACCTCAGAGACGTCGGCACGATCCAGGACACGGCCGACATCGTGGTCGGCTTTGCCCATGTGGACGACAAGCGGACCGTCTACATCCCGGTGACGAAGCGAGCCGATGCGTCGACGTTGGATGTCATCCGCAACGTGCGCCGGGCTCTGCCGTCGATGCGGAACGTCGCACCGGAAGACGTCAAGATCGACCTCGTTTTCGACCAGTCGCGGTATGTGACCGGTGCGCTGAATGGACTGATTGGCGAGGCACTCCTCGGTGCGTTCTTGACCGGGTTGATGGTGCTCATCTTCCTTCGCGATCTTCGTAGTTCCTGGATCGTCGTCATCACGATTCCGTTCTCGATTCTCTCGGCGGTCGTCGCGCTCTGGCTCACAGGGCAGACCATCAATATCATGACGCTGGGCGGTCTCGCGCTCGCAGTCGGCGTGCTCGTCGACGAAGCGACCGTCGAGATCGAGAACATCCACAGCCATCTCGGCTCGGGCATGTCGAAGGCGCGCGCCGTGCTCGACGCCTGCCGGAAAACCATCACGCCTCGTCTGCTCTCGATGCTCTGCGTCTTGTCGGTCTTCATCCCGGCCATGTTCATGGCCGGCGTCGGCCGTCAGCTGTTCGTCCCGCTCTCGTTGGCCGTCGGGTTCGCGATGATCGCGTCGTACGTGCTGTCCAGCACGCTGGTCCCCATATTGTCGACGTGGATGTTAAAGGGCGGCCAGACACAGGAACCACCGTTCGTCGAACGGCTGCGCACCTGGTATCACGATCGTCTCGAGCGTGCGCTGAAGGTTCGCTGGCTGATCGTTGGCACGTACGTCGCCGTGACGATCGCCCTGATCGTGCTCCTCCTGCCCAGGCTGGGGACCGAGATCTTTCCATCGGTCGAGAGCCGACAGCTGCAGCTCCGGCTCCGCGCCCCGACGGGCACACGTCTCGAACG
>DATFXR010000196.1:0-4814 GCA_035315685.1 Vicinamibacterales bacterium
TCGGTCGCCGGCATGTACCCGGTGAGAATCCGCATCGTCGTCGTCTTCCCGGCGCCGTTCGGGCCGAGGAAGCCGAGAATCTCGCCTCGCTCGACGCGAAAGCTGACGTCGTTGACGGCGGTGATGCGGCCGTAGCGTTTCGTGAGGTGTTGAACCTCAATCACAGAGGATCTCCTGTAAGTGAACCCAAAAATGTTACTCCGAACGCCCGTTAATTGTGTAGAGGGAGGCTTATGCCTGTAGACGTGGGAACCAAGGCGCCGGACTTCACGTTGACGAACCAGGATCGGCAGCCGGTCAAGCTGAGCGAGCAGCGCGGGCATCCGGTTGTGCTGGCGTTCTTCCCGGCCGCGTTCAGCAGCGTGTGCACGAAGGAGCTGTGTACGTTCCGCGATTCGCTGGCACGGCTGAACTCGGCCACGGCGCAGGTCTACGGCATCAGCGTCGATACGTTCTTCACGCTGAAGGCGTTTCAGGATGCGCAGGGCTACAACTTTCCATTGCTGAGCGATTTCAACAAGCAGGTGATCAAGGACTACGGCGTGTTCAACGAGGACATGATCGGGCTGAAAGGGATCGCGAAGCGGGCGGTCTTCGTGATCGACAAGGATGGCATGGTCCGCCACAAGGAAGTGCTGGACGACGCGCGGAACGAGCCGAATTACGAGGCGGTGTTTGCGTCGCTCGCTTCGCTCGCACAGTAGGGGCTGGGAACGGGAACTGGGGACTGGCCAGCTGGCAGCTGGCGACTTCATGGTGCAGCGCGAAAGTTTCGGCGCGTCAATCTCCCAGCCCCCAGCCCCAGCCCAGCTCCCAGCCCCCAGCCCAGCCCCCAGCCCAGCCCCCAGCCCCCAGCCCCCAGCCCCCAGCTTCCAGTCCCCAGCTTCCAGTCCCCAGTCCCTCTCCGACCGCGAAGCCTCTGCTATACTGAACATATGAGCACACGCTCATATATCTCAGCGAAGCACACTCATCTCGACGATGCCACGGCGGCGGCGCTTGCCGAGACCTTCAAGCTGCTCGGCGACCCGACGCGCGTGCGCATTCTCGATGCGCTGGCGCGCGCCGAAGTGCCGGTCTGCGATCTCGCCGCGCGGCTCGGCGTCACGCAGTCCGCGGTGTCGCACCAGCTGCGGCTGCTGCGCAACGTGCGCCTCGTCCGCTCGCGCCGCGACGGGCGTCACATCTACTACACCGTCGACGACGACCACATCGCCAAGCTGTTCAAGCAGGGCCTCGAGCACGTCCAGGAGCGCGCCACCGAGAGCCGGCTCCGGATCGCGAGGCGCGCATGAGCGGCCGGACCGCCTGCACCGTCTGCGAACTGCACGCCGAGTCGACCTTCCGCGTCGAAGGGATGGACTGCCGCGAAGAGGTCGCGCTGCTCGAGCGGCGCTTCAAGAACCTGGCCGGGCTCGAGGAGTTCTCCGCCGACCTGATGGGACAACGGCTGCACGTCACCTACGACGCCGCCAGGCTCACGACATCCACCATCGTCGATGCCGTTGCCGACACCGGCATGCGGGCGTGGCTCGAGCACCAAGAGCCGGTGGTCGGAAGTGAGCGGCGGACGCGCGCCCGGCGGGCGCTCGTCTGGACGTCGGGCGTTGCGCTGGCGCTTGGCATGCTGCTGCACGCGCTCGGTGGACGCGGCGCGGCCGGAGCCTTCAGCGGACACGGCCCGGCTGAAGCCGGACACTACGCCGTCATTGCGTTCATTGTTTCGCTCATTGCGGGCATGAGCGTCACCATTCAAAAGGCGTGGGCGGCGTTGCGCGCGCGCGCGCTCGACATCAACGTGCTGATGGTCGTCGCCGCCACCGGCGCGGCCGCAATCGGTGAATGGTCGGAGGCGGCCACCGTCGTGTTCCTGTTTGCGCTGGCCCAGGCGCTCGAGGCACGCACGCTCGAACGCGCACGCGCGGCGATCCGGGCGCTGATCGATCTCACACCGGCCGATGCGCTGGTGCGAGAGGGCGACGCCGAGCGCCGCGTGCCGGTCGACGACATCGCGATCGGCGGCGTGATTGTCGTGCGGCCGGGCGAGAAGATCCCGCTCGACGGCGCCGTGCTTGCCGGCCAGAGCGAAGTGAATCAAGCGCCGGTGACCGGCGAATCGCTGCCGGTGGAGAAGATGCCGGGCGACGCCGTTTTTGCCGGCACGGTCAACGGCCACGGCGCGATCGAGGTGCAGGTCACGCGCCGCCGCCGCGACACGACGCTCGCGCGGATCATTCATCTCGTCGAGCGGGCGCAGGCGCAGCGCGCGCCGTCTCAGGCGCTCGTCGAGCGCTTTGCGAAGGTGTACACGCCGGCGGTGATCGTGCTCGCGCTCGCGGTCGCGGTGATTCCGCCGCTGCTCGTTCACGGTCCGGCTGAAGCCGGACACTACGAGTGGCTGGGACCGGCCGGACACGACCCGTGGCTGGGGCCGGCTGCACACGCCGGATGGCTGGCGCTGGCCTGGCACGCTGACTGGCAGACGTGGTTCTATCGCGCGCTGGTGCTGCTGGTCGTGTCCTGTCCGTGCGCGCTCGTCATCTCGACGCCCGTCTCGATTGTCGCGGCGCTCGCCGGAGCGGCGAAGAAGGGCGTCCTGATCAAGGGCGGCTCGCACCTCGAGCGCATCAGCCGTGTCCGCTGCGTGGCGTTCGACAAGACCGGCACGCTCACGCGCGGCAAACCCGAGGTCGTCGACGTGGTCGCGTTGGACGGCGGACGGACGTCAGCCGTGGTCGGCCTCGCGGCGGCAGTCGGGCGGCGGTCCAGTCATCCGGTCGCACAGGCGATCGTCGACCACGCCCACACGTCGAACATTGCTGCGGTGGCGGCCGACAGTGTGACCGCGCTCTCCGGTCGCGGCACCGAAGGATCGGTTGACGGCCGGCGCGTGCTGCTCGGCAACCATCGTCTCTTCGAGGAGCGGCAGCTGTGCTCGCCGGCCCTTCACGATCGGATTGACGCAATCAACGCGTCCGGGCGCACCGCCGTGCTCGTTGCGCGCGACCAGCGGGCGATCGGGATCATCGCGGTCGCCGACCGCTCGCGCGACACCGGCCGGGCGGCGATCGAGATGCTGCGTCGGCAGGGTATCGATTCGATCGTGATGTTGACCGGCGACGGCACCGGCACGGCGCAGGCGATTGGCGCCGAACTGGGCGTCGACGATGTTCGCGCCGAGCTGCTGCCCGAGGACAAAGTCTCGGCGATTCGCGAGCTGCGCGAGCAGCACGGCACGGTGGCGATGGTCGGCGACGGCGTCAACGACGCACCAGCGCTGGCGCTCGCCGACGTCGGCATCGCGATGGGTGCGGTCGGGAGCGACGCCGCGCTCGAAACCGCCGACGTCGCGCTGATGGCCGACGATCTGCTGCGGATTCCCTACGCTGTCCGCCTCAGCCGCGCGACCGTGCGCAACATCAAGGCGAATCTGGCGATCTCCATTGCGATGAAAGCGGGCTTCGTGGTCGCTGCCGTGGCCGGGGTTGCGACGCTGTGGGTCGCGGTCCTCGCCGACACCGGCGCCTCGATGATCGTGATCGCGAACGCGCTGCGGTTGCTGCGCGCCGATTGAGCCTTCGCACGGGCTTCACTGTCACACTGACCAAGAGCCTGCGGATCCCACGAAGACACGAAAGCACGAAGCAACGTTTTTGTACAAGCGATTTTCGTGTTCTTCGTGTCTTCGTGGGAGGCCTCAGGGCCTTCGGCAGCGTGATCCAGAGCGGCTCAGCCTTCGCGCGGTCACACTCTCACACTGACAAACGCCTGCCACTCCCACGAAGACACGAAGTCACGAAGCGGCGCGAAAATATTCTTCGTAAAGATCCCTCGTGTCTTCGTGCCTTCGTGGGAGGCCTCAAGGCTTTTCGGCAGCGTGATCCAGAGCGGCTCAGCCTTCGCGCGGTCACACTCTCACACCGACAAACGCGTGCCACTCCCACGAAGACGCGAAGTCACGAAGCGGCGCGAAAATATTCTTTGCAAAGATCCTTCGTGTCTTCGTGCCTTCGTGGGAGGCCTCAGGGCTTTTCGGCAGCGTGATCGGGCCCCGCGTTTCTCTTCGCCGGTTTCGAGATCCACACGGTCGCGACGCGCAGGCCGTCGAGCGCTTCGACGCGGATCTTTCGCCCCTCGATGTCGATCGTGTCGCCGACGCGGGCGCGGCGGCCGAGGCGACCCAGGACGTAGCCACCGATCGTCGTGTAGGTTCCCTCGTCTATGTGGAGGGCAAACTGCGCGTTGATGTCGGTCACCAGCGCGAGCCCGTCCACTTCGCACGACCCGTCGGGACGCGCGCTGATTCTCGACAGCGCACCCGATTCGCCCGGCACTTCGCCGACGATGCGCTCCATCAACGATTCGAACGTGACCAGGCCGGCTGTTCCTCCATACTCGTCGATCACCAGCGCCTCGCGCGCGCGGCGGCGCCGCATCTCGGTGAGGAGATCGTCCGCCGCCAGCGTCTCCGGCACGGTCGCCACTTCACGAGCCAGCACGCCGGCCGTCGTGGTTTCCACTCCCTCGACGATTGCCTTCAGGACGTCGGTCACATGCAGCATGCCGACGACGTCGTCGAGATCGCCGCGGTACACGGGGAGGCGGGAATGCCGGCCTGGTGCGATTCGCGCGATCAGATCCTTCAGCGGCGTCTCCGCCGGAACGGCAACCAGCTCGGTGCGCGGGATCATCACCTGACCGGCGGTGAGATCTGCAAACCCGAAGACGCGATGGAGCATCTGCTCCTCCTGCTCTTCGAGGACACCGGCTTCCTGGCTCGCCGTCACGAGCATCTTCAACTCTTCCTCCGAATG
>DATFXR010000197.1:0-5443 GCA_035315685.1 Vicinamibacterales bacterium
TCGCCCATCCCGCCTCTGCCGAGGAGCGACACGATATGGTAAGCGCCGATCGTCGTGCCCGGCGCGATCTCCATGTCAGCGTCGATTATAAGAAATCTGTCGAGCAGCGAACGGAACGCTGCGCAGCCAGTTCATCGAGACGCCCGATGGCGACTTCTGGCTCGCCTCGAATGGCGGTGGTGTGGTTCGCGTTCGGCTGTCCGGAGCAGCACGCCGCTACGGCGGCACGCGTCTGTTGCGCTCCAGCGTGACGCGAACTAGCTGGCTTCGCGTTCGCACCCCGGTCTTGGCAAAGAGATGTTGCAGCGTCGCCTTGACCGAGTTCTCGGTGATCCCGATTCGCGCCGCAATCTCCTTGTTCGCGAGGCCCTCGAGGACCCGCGCGAGTACTTCCCGTTGGCGGTCCGAAAACCTGTTGTCGTTATCCAGCGGCGCGGCCACTGCTTCGTCGGCGATGGCCTGGGCGAAGAGCTCCTGATCGAACGACACCTTCCCTGCCATCACGTCCCGGATGATCCGAATGAGCGAGTGCGCAGAGTCGCGTTTCAGAAACACGCCTGAAACCCCGGCGCGGATCGCGTCCGCGGCCTGATGCGGTTGAATCTCCGCGGTGACGATCAGCACCTTCACCGCGGCGGCGGCGTGTTTGACCCGGCGAAGGAAGTCCAGACCGTCACGCTCGCCCAGGTCGAAGTCCAGCAGGACGAGATCGATTCGTCGACGGGCAAGGATGGCGAGGCCCTCGTCGACGCCCCCGACGTGTCCAACGACCGTCAAATCGGGTTCGCGATCCAGCAGCCGGGCGACGCTCTCGCGGAAGATCGCATGATCGTCGATGATCAGAATAGCGGTGGTTTTGGTCGGGCTAGACATGCACGCTGGCCTCGACCTGAGCGACTGCCAGGATAATCTTGAAGCACGACCCTCGGGGTCGCGCCTCGTACAGCAGGTCGCCCCCGAAACTCCGTACGATCGCACGCGAGACGTACAGCCCCAGCCCGACCGACGCCGCGCCGGGCTGAAACGGATGAAACAGGCGCTCCGGCGCGTCGACGCCCGCCCCGGTATCTTCGAAGCTGATCGTCACCGTCTCGCCGGTTTCGAGCGCGCTGACGTGCAGTCGCTTGGTCGGCGTCGCCCGCATTGCACGCTCGCTGTTGCGCACGAGATTCAGGAACACCTGGACCAGTCCGTCGCGTTCGGCCCAGACGAGGGGCGCGGCGTCGGGCAGTCCCCAGTCGACCACGATGTGCGATTCACTGCAGGCTGCGCCGATCAGTACCCGCAGTTCGTCGAAGACCGACGTGAGATCGACCGTGGTCCGTTTCGGCATCGGCGACGGCTGCAACTCGAGTGTCATCACCGTGTCGAGACTCTGGATGAGCGTGGTCAGGGCCTGGAAGTCTTCGTTCTGTCGCAGCTCTTTGATCTGCGACAGATTCTTGTGAACGACCAGCGCGGCGCTGCACAGGTTGCGGACCTCGTGGGCGACGGCGCTCATGAGAATTCTCGTATGTCTGAGCAGGTGCTCGAATCGCAGGTCCTCGCGGCTCTGCAGCTCCTCGGAGAGATCAACCATGATCGCGGCAAGCCGGGGGCCGTTCAGCGTGGTGTAGGTCGAGAACCAGACGCCGGCGAGAAATTCGTCGCCCGACGCCCGCCGGCCGCGGCACTGCAGCGTCGTCCGCAGTACGGTCGACGAATGCGTCTGGACGATGATGTGCAGCGAGGGGAAATACGATCCAATCACCTGGCCGCACAACGGCACTGATCCGGCGCCGAGCAGTTGATGGGCGGCTTCGTTCGCGAGCATCACGCGTCCCGAGGCGTCGATGGTGATAATCGCGGCCGGGCTCGTGTCGACGAGAAACTGCAGCTCCTCCTCCGCCGCCCGCCGCCGCTGTTGCTGGTCCTCGAGCTCGGCCACGTACTTCAGCGCGATCCGCCGGTTCCGCACCGCCTCGGAGATGAACAGTCCGGTCCCGCTGAAACCCACTCCACTGAGCAACAGCCGGACCGCCGCCTCGTTGCGTGGCAGGTCGCTGAACGCTTCCTGGAGGACCGCACAGGTGAGCGAGACGACGACGGTCTGCCCCTGATGCGCAAACCCGCCGATGATCATGATCGGGAACAGGTAGAGGAATCCGAGGGAGAAGTACGGCTTCGTCAGGAAGTCGACGGTCGCAATGCCCACGATGAGCGCGCCTGCCAGCAGCAACAGCGCACCTCGCCGTTCGGGCGCGTAGACCGATAGCAGATCGTTCATCTGTCAGGCATCAGTGTCCGGCGGTCTTCTGAGGAGACCACCCGCATACTCCCGCCATCGGTCAGGCGCGTGGCGTCCTTCATTCTGCTCCTGCGGCCGGACGGGCGCAGCCTGCAATCGAACGGGTCACCGAAAGATAGCGGGGCAAACTCTAAAGAAGCTCGAAAGATAGCCTTCCGGATCCGTGCAAGCCGCGCTGACATAGAGGGGCGCGACCGGCTGACCACTGCCATATGAGGGCGAATTGACGCTGTCTGACAGCGGCATGGCAACCACGTTGCTCATCGCAGCGGCGTGGCCGTTCTGGGCCGGCCGCTTCCTGCCGTTTCTCGATCTGCCACAACACCTGGCGCTCTCGGCCGTGATCGCGCGCTACAGCGACGCGGCCACCAACTTCGGACGGTTCTACCTGCTCAATTCGCACGTCACGCCGTACGTCGGGTTCTATGCCTCGATGCACCTCCTCACGCAGTCGGGCCTCGGCGTGGTGACCGCCGGGCGACTGCTTCTCACGCTGTATGCGATCGGATTGCCGCTCGGTGCGGCGTACCTGCTGACGACACTTGGACGCGACTGGCGATGGGCCGTCTTCACACTGCCGCTGATCTATCACGCAAACCTGTTCTGGGGATTTGCCGGGTTCCTGCTGTCCCTGCCGCTGTTTCTCGTCGCGCTGGCGCTCGCCTGCCGCACGCTCTCGGCGACGCGCCCGACGTGGCCCGACAGCTGCCGCCTGGCAGGCGTTGTCACGCTCGTCAGTCTGTTCCACGCGCAGACTTATGCACTGCTCGGCGCCTGTGTCCTGGTGCTGTTCGCCGCGCACTGGCACGGCTGGCGATGGGCTGCGCGGTGCGCCGCTCCGTTCGCGCTGTCGGTGCTGCTCTTCGTGCCGTGGGCAGGACGCAGTTTCATCGTCGCGCCAGCCTCCGCGGCGACGACGAGCGACGCGACCATCGGCGGGCGACCAACACGGTCGCTCACGCGGTACGAACCGGTGCCCGTGGCGTTGTCCGCGATCCCGGAGCGACTGGTGGGCGCCTACACCGACGGATCCGATTACCGCATCGCGGCCGCGTTGCTCGTGTTGTTCCTCGTCGCGGTCGTCAGCGGCCGCAATCCTCGACCGCAGGGACTTCGAGCGGCACTCGTCGAACGGCGCGGCGAGGCGCTGTCAGTGCTCCTGGTCGCGAGCTATGTGGTGACGCCGATCGAACTGGCCGGGCAGTGGTACGTCAGTCCGCGTCACCTGATATTTGCTGCGCTCCTGGCCCCGGCGTGGATCGCCCGGCCCGCGGCCGGCAGTCGCCGGGTGATTGTCCCGCTGGTCGCCGTCGTGGCGCTGTGGGCCAGCGTCAACGCGACAGGAAAAGTACGCGCCTTTCAGGATCAGGTCGGCCCATTCGCCGACGTGCTCGATCGCATGCAACCTGGTAAACGCGTCATGAGTCTGATCTTCGACCGCGGCGACCACGGCCCCGTACGGTACTGGCCGTTTCTCCACTGGGGCTGCTACTACCAGGTGGAGAAAGGCGGCGACGTGTCGTTCAGTTTCGCCGGCGTGCCGTCGACGGCGACTGCTGCCGCGCATGCGATGCCCGTGCGTTATCGCGCCGGCATGGCGCCGCCTCGCCCGAACGAATGGCGGCCGTGGGAATTCCGCTGGGACACGATGGGCGCGGCCTACGACTACTTCCTGATCCGCGGCCAGCCGGCTGGCGATGCGACGCGGCTTGCCGACCACGCCGACCTGCTGGTGCGGAACCGCGAGTGGGAGTTGTGGCAACGGCGCGGAGGGGACCAATGACCGTGGATCCGGGTCGGCTCCGCCACATCATCCTCGATCAATCGCAGCGGGCCCACACGGGGCACATCGGTTCGGCGCTGTCGACCGTCGACATCATCGCCGCGCTGTACGACCGCGTTCTGCGGATCACGGCCGTCGACGATCGCGAACGCGATCGGTTCGTGCTGTCGAAGGGACACGCCGCGTTGGCGCTGTACGGCGCGCTGTTCCTCAAAGGCTGGCTGACGCGAAGCGAGCTCGACTCCTTCTGCACGGACGGGACGCGGCTCGGGGTTCACCCGGACCGCGGGCTGCGGGGGATCGACTTCTCAACCGGATCGCTCGGGCAAGGCCTGTCGATGGCGGTCGGCGCGGCGCTCGCGGCGCGCCTCGATCACTCGCCGCGGCGGGTCTTCGTCCTCGTCAGCGACGCGGAATGCAACACCGGCGCCCTCTGGGAAAGCGTCATGTTCGCGGCTCATCATCGACTGGCCAATCTCGTGGTCATCGTGGATCTCAACGGGCAGCAAGCCCTGGGCTACACCGATCACGTGCTGAACCTGTCACCGATGCGGGACCGGTGGCAGGGCTTCGGCTGGGACGTCTGCGATATCGCTGGCCACGACGTCGAGGTGATCGCGCAGACGATCGCCTGCCTGAACACGGAGATCGGTCCCCCACACGTGGTCATTGCGCACACCACGTTTGGCAAGGGTGTGTCGTTCATGGAAGGACGCGTCGAGTGGCATTACTGGCCGATGTCCGACGAGGACTATCGGCAGGCCGTTGCCGAACTCGACCCGCGGTAATGCGCGCCGCCTTCTGCCGCACGCTCGTCGATCTCGCCGCGAACGACCCGCGGATCGTCCTGCTGACCGGCGATCTCGGGTTCACCGTGCTGGAGCCGTTCGTCGAGCGATTTCCGGATCGGTTCTACAACGTGGGCGTCGCTGAGCAGGACATGATCGGGATCGCGACCGGACTCGCCGAAGCCGGGTTCGTCCCGTTCGTGTATTCGATCGCCACATTCGCCGCGCTTCGTCCGTACGAGTTCATCCGCAATGGTCCGGTTCTCCATCAACTGCCGGTCCGGATCGCGGGGATCGGCGGCGGATTCGAGTACGGACACGCCGGCGCGACGCACCACGGCCTGGAGGATATCGGCGTCCTTCGACTCCAACCGGGCCTGACGCTCGTGTGTCCGGCGGACTGGCGGCAGGCGGCACACGCCATCGTGGCGACGTCAACCCTGCCGGGGCCTGTCTACTACCGCCTTGGCAAGGACGATCGCACGGTCGTGCCGGGGCTCGATGGACGTTTTCGGCTCGGAGGCCTCGAGATCGTAAGGCGCGGCGAAGATCTGCTGATGGTATCGGCGGGTGCAATCACCGCCG
>DATFXR010000198.1:0-11421 GCA_035315685.1 Vicinamibacterales bacterium
CTGTTCGTCCCGTTTTTCACGACGAAGCCGGGCGGATCGGGCATCGGCCTGGTGCTCAGCCGGCAGATCGCCGAAGCGCACGGCGGCTCGCTGACGCTCGAAAACCGCACCGATCGCCGCGGCTGCCGCGCCTTCCTGCGCCTGCCCCTGTAAACCGCTCGGCGCCCGAGCGGACGAGTCGATCAGGTCGCCGCTGGCCCCGGCCTTGCTACCGCTGCGGTTGCGGCATGCGCGGGCTCTCTCGGTGGATCGTCACGCTCTTCGCATCGCCCATCGGCGTTGTCGTCCTGGCGGCGCTCGACTCGACGCTGTTCTTTTCGCTGCCGCTCGGCATCGACGCAGCGGTGATCATTCTCGCGGCGCGGCTGCGCGAATACTGGTGGATCGTTCCGCTGCTCGCCACCACGGGCTCAGTGATCGGCGCCGCGATCACGTTCTGGATGGGCGTGAAGATCGGCGAGAAGGGCCTCGATCGCTGGGTCCCCGACGAGCGACGCCTCGACCGCATCCGCCGCCGAATCCGCGAGAAAGGCGCGATTGCGCTCGCGGTCCTCGATCTGATTCCGCCGCCGTTTCCGTTCACGCCATTCGTACTCGCCGCCGGCGCGCTCGAAGTCGATCAACGAACCTTCTTCGGAACGCTGGCCCTCTGCCGCATCTTCCGCTTCGGGCTCGAGGCCGCTCTCGCGAGCCGTTACGGTCACGGCGTCCTCGGCTGGCTCGATTCCGACATCTTCCACGACATCGTCGCGTTCCTGTTCCTGCTCGCCGTGGTGCTCACCACGTTGTCGATGGTGAAACTCGCACGGGGTATCAGAGGACGAGTACACGGCTGATGGCTGATGGCTATGGCTAATGGATGAAACAAATCATCAACCATCACCATCGAGCGTCAGCGATGTGCCATCAGCCATCAGCGATTAGCCATCAGCCATGACGGGCGTCGGAACTCGTGTAGTATTCGTCACGTGCGCTGACGACTTCTTCTGCCCGATGCGGGCCCGAAGTCGATCGTCAGCGTGCAGGCCGGTTTCCCGCTCCCGGAAAATCGTCAACGGACACTAGCCGCCGACGCGGATCGACCCGATCGAAATCGGCGTAGGAAATCCGTGCATGTTGGGTCGTCATGCCGGTGAAACATGACACGAAATCAATCCGCCACACTCGTTCGCCGCGTGTCTGGCTTACAGACGAGCCGGTACGAGACTTGATTGCGACACGCCCGATGCCCGAGATGGCTGGCAACGTGCTGATCGTCGAGGACGACCCGGATGTCCGCGACATGCTGTCGACGCTGTTGTCGCTGGAGGGTTTTCACGCGGTCGCGGCTGAAGACGGCCTCGAGGGATTGCACCTTCTGCGAGCAGTGCGCCACCGCTCCCCCGATATTCCGTGCCTGGTACTGCTCGACCTGAAGATGCCACGGCTGAGCGGCCACGAGTTTCGACGCGCTCAGCTTGGCGATCCGATGGTCGCGAACGTGCCCGTCGCCGTCATGTCGGGCGCCGTCGATCTGGAGCAGCGGGCCGAGGCGCTCGGCGCCGTGGCGACCGTGCCCAAGCCAATCGACTGCGATGCGTTGATGAACGTCGTGCGGAAGTACTGCGGAAGTCGAACGGCGCCGCCGTCTACGGGCGCCCGCTGACCGCCTGCCTGAGAGCGTTGGCGAGGACCGCGCCCAGCGCTGCCGCCGCGACGAGCAGCGCGGGCACCGGCCGTTCGTCGATCATGTAAATGAGCACGATGCCGACGACGCCGCCGATCGACAGCGTTCCCAGTGCATCGGTCACTCTGCTCAATCGGCCCTTCGGGCAGCGATGATGCTCAGTGAGAGCCCCGAAGCACTTCGGGCATGTTGCCATCCGCGTTCATTTTACATCACGGGTTCAGCCGGCCTGGTCGACCGGCGGCCGACATCTCAGGCGTGAGCGCCCTTCATCGCGCCGAAGACCGCAATGTGCGACTCGACTACGCGCTTGCGCTCGGCGTCATCAGGCTCGAGCGACCACACGCCACGCTGTGAAGTGCCGCCGAGGATGATTCCGTCACTGCGTGCCATCATGTGAATCCCGAGTGTGGCGCCGGGCACCGGCGGCACGCCGCCGTTGGTGTGGTACTGGACCTCGGGTTGCGGCACCAGCACGGTGAGCTGCCCCTTGAGCGGCACGAGCTCCTGATCGCCGAACAGATCGCGCGCGCCGAGCCCCGTGCAGTTGAAGACGACCGGCTCGCGCAGCGTCATCAGATCGCGACGCGTATCGAACTTCCGAATCACGATGCGGCCGCCGAACAGCATGACGTCCCGCATGAGAGCGTCGAGATAGATCGACGGCTCGATGCGGATCTGCGGTGATCGAACGGCGTACTTCGTCGCGAACGGATGCTCGCCTGGCCCATACACCTCGCGGCCGGTGCCGAAGCGCGCATCGAGATTCGGCCGCTGCCCGGCGCCGTTGTTCTGACCGGGCAATTCGTTGATCAGCGAGTAGTTGTCGAGCCATGAGACGCCGGAGTGCGGGCCGGCCAGCAGCTGCAGCTGACGGAACGCGATGTCGGCGGCCCGAAAATACTGAGCGTCCCAGGCATCGGTGCGCTGCGCCGGATCGACGAGGCCCGATGACGGCGTGAAGCCGGCGAGCGACATGTTCGACGTGACGTTCGGCGGCACGGCGAGCGCGTAGATCGTGACCTCGTAGCCGCGCCGCTGCAGCTGCCGCGCGCACGTCAGGCCGACCGAACCGCAGCCGATCACGGCGGCCTGCCGCGCCGGATGGTCGGCGGCAAGCTCCGCCGCCATCAACCCGGTGCCCCACGCGAGCGACATGCCGGCGCCGCCGTGTCCGTAGTTGTGGATCAGCAGCTTGTCGTCGAGCCGGTCGGCCTTCAGCACGAACCCGGCGTCGCGATGCGGCCGCAGACCGACCGTCGTCCGGATGACGCGATCCCATGATGCTTTCACCGGCGGCAGCGACACCGGCGCGCGGTGCGGCGTGAGGTTCGGTGCGTTCTTCGGGGCGCACGCGCTGAGACCGAAACCGACCGCCGCGAGGCTGCCGGTGGTGAGGAATGCCCGTCTATGCATCGCGATCCTGTGCAGGCCGGATCCGTCCGGATCGCGAATTATATCCTTGCCGGATGCGGGTTGCCGTTATGCGGCGGGCCGCAGCAGCGTCGACACCGTGGCGAGCAGTTCGGTCGCATCGACCGGTTTCGCGACGTGGATCTCGAACCCCGACTCGAGCGCACGCTCGACGTCCTCGGCGCGCGCGTGCGCCGTCAGGGCGATCGCCGGCAGATGCTTGTCGCGTTCCTGCGCACGCAACCACTTCATCAGCGAATACCCGTCTTCGTCGGGCATGCCGATGTCGGCGATCAGCACGTCCGGATGCAGACGATCGACCAGCGCACGCGTATCGCGCGCGGACGCCGTCGTCGCGACGCTGGCGCCGGCGCCTTCCAGCATCGCGCGAACCACTTCGCGCGCGTCGGGATCGTCGTCCACGACGAGGATGCACGTGCCGCGCAGATCGATATCCTGCGGCAGGGCGGCGCCCGCGGGCCGATCGATCGCCCGGTGCGGCGCGGCCGGAAGCACGACGGTGAATGTCGATCCGTGCCCCTCGCCTTCGCTCTGCGCACGGACCGTGCCGCCATGCAGTTCGACGAGATGGCGGACGATCGCCAGTCCGAGACCCAGCCCGCCATGCGCGCGCATCGTCCCCGTGTCACCCTGACGGAAACGTTCGAACACGTGCGGGAGGAGATCCGGCGCGATGCCGATCCCCGTGTCGCCGACCGAGAGTTCCGTCGTCGTGCCGACGGGCCGGAGCGTCACGTCGACGCGACCGCCTCGTGTCGTGAATCGCACCGAGTTGGCGAGAAGGTTCCAGACAATCTGCTGCAGGCGATGCGGATCCCCGACCACCGTCGCCACGTCACCTTCGACATGGCGGTTGAGCGATACGCCCTTGAGCTCCGCCGCCGGACGGACCGCCTCCATCGCCGCATCGACGACGCCGATCATCGAAACCTCGGTGATCTTCAGTCGCATCTGCCCGTTGACGATCCGTGTGACGTCGAGCAGATCTTCGACGAGCCGCGCTTCGGTCCGGGCGCTGCGTTCGATCACGCGCAGCGCGTGCTCCTCGCGCGCCGGATCGAGTTTTCGCTGGCGCAGCATCGACACCCAGCCGACGATCGCCGTAAGCGGCGTCCGCAGTTCGTGTGACAGCGTCCCCAGAAAATCGTCTTTGGTCCGATTCGCCGTCTCGGCTTCCAGGCGCGCTTCCTTTTCACGCTGGACGAGGTCGCCGACCGCCTTGGCCATTCTCGACAGGGCGCGTCCGAGCTGCCGGACCTCCGACGGCCCGCCGCGAGGAATCGGTGTGTCGAAGCGGCCGGCCTCGATCTGGCTCGCCGCGGCCGCCAGCGAGGCCAGCCGCGTCGTGATCGTGCGCGCGATGATCCACGAGACGACCATCGCCAGCACGATCAGCACGGCTGCGCCGACGATGACGAGACGTTCGAGACGATTGATCGGTTCGAGCGCCTCGGCGTAGTCGAGCGACGTGATGACGCAGCCGTCGTTGAACGCTGTCACCGGCTGCAGTCCGGCGAGCACTCCGTGGCCCGGCGCATCACCGCTCAGCACCTCCGCGCTTTCGCCGGTCAGACACTGATCGATCGCCCGGGCGAGCAATCCGCTCGCCGGCAGGTCGCTCGCCGGCATCGCGGGCGGAATCAGAACCTGTCCCTTCCGGTCGATGAGCGTGTTCGCGCCTTTTGCCTGCAGTCCCGATCGATCGCTGAAGATGCTCGCAAGGTTCCCGACCGGATAGAGCGCGCGGACGAGCGCACGGCCCTGGGCGACCTGCATCACGTAACTGGGGCCGGTCGGCGCCTCGACGACCGCGGCGAGCTGAGTCGCGCTCGTGAAGCTCACATCGCGCGGGACAGTACCGATCGAAGCGATCCGCCGGGGGCCGTTTCGCAACTCGACGGCTGTGGCGCGCTCGGCGCGCTGAAATCCGGTCAGCGCCACGTGAACGCACTCGAGTTCCCAATCGATCGCCCGCGCGGTGACTCGTTCGCCGCACAGCGAGTCGAGGCTGGTCAGAAAGGTGCTGAGCCGATCGTGCTGACTCTGAATGTCGCGGGTCAGCGCGTACTCGCGTGCGTCAGCGACGACGTGAGCGTTGGCAACTGCCTGCCGGGTGAGGCTTTCGCGTCCCTGGGTATAGGCGAACGACGCCAACGTCGCCGCGACCGCGACGTTGATGACGATCAGCGCGATCGCGAACTGAAATCGAATCGACGGCAATCTCATCGGTAACGACGTGAGCCTCGAGCAGCGGCGAACTGCAAACTGTAGCGCTTGGGGGAGCTGAAGTATAGCACTCGGCCGCGCCTGCCGAAGGGTTTGCAACGGCCCGCCCGAGTTCTCGGCGCCGACGCATCACGGGAAGTGCGGCCGAGCTAGCGCGCCGCCGTCGCCGGCGTGCCCGGCTTCATGTTGGCGAGTGCGAACGCCCACTCGTCCGCGAGCTCCGCGATCCGCTTGTCGGTGGGACGGTATCCATGCGAGCCCTGCGTCTCGATCCGGATCATCGCCGGCCGGTCGCATCCCTGCGCCGCCTGGAGCGTCGCCGCGAACTTGAAGGAATGACTCGGCACGACGCGATCGTCGTGGTCGGCCGTGGTGATCAGCGTTGCCGGATAGCAGGTCCGCGGCTTGACGTTGTGAAGGGGTGAGTACTTCCGCAGGTAGGCGAAGTCCTTCTCGTTTTCCGCCGAACCGTACTCGGTCGCCCACGCGGCTCCGCCCGTGAACTTGTGATACCGCAGCATGTCCATTACGCCGACGGCAGGCAGCGCGACCGCGACGAGATCCGGCCGCTGCTCCATCACGGCGCCGACGAGCAGGCCGCCGTTCGATCCGCCCATGATGCCCAGCGTCTGCGGCGAGGCGTAGTGCTCGTGAACGAGGTACTCCGCCGCCGCGATGAAATCGTCGAAGACGTTCTGCTTTTTCTCGAACATCCCCGCTTCATGCCACGCTTCGCCGTATTCGCCGCCGCCGCGCATGTTGGCCGTCGCCCAGACGCCGCCACGTTCGAGAAACGCCGGAATCTCGGGGCGGAACCGCGGCACTTCCGAGATGTCGAATCCGCCGTACCCGAACAGCATCGTCGGATTGCCGCCATCCTTCTTGAGATCCTTCTTGTGGGTGACGAACAGCGGCACGCGCGTGCCGTCTTTCGAGGCGGCGAACACGCGGTCGGTCGTGTACAAGGTCGGATCGAATGTGAGCTTCGGCGCTTCGAACGGCGCGCTCGAGCCGTCCGCGGGATCGAAGCGGAACACCGTGACGGGATAGAGCGGCGACGTGAAGGTGTAGAAGATCTCCGGTCGCGAAAACTTGCCAACCGGACCGCTCACGGTGCCGAGTCCCGGCGTCGCGATCCGGCCGCTGGTCGATCCATCCAGGTTGTAGAAAGTCACCTCGCTGGCGACGTCGACCAGCGCATTGACGGCGAGCTTGCCCGCGACCAGCTTCGCGGTATCGATCGCATTCTTCGTCTCGGGCACGATCGTCTTCCAGTTGGCGGGATCGGGCCGATCGATGGGCACCGCGACAACTTTTTTGTTCGGTGCGTCGCGATCGGTGAGCAGGTACAACGTGCCGTTGACGACGCCGAGCGGATCGTAGGCGGCGGTGTGCCCCGGATAGAGTGGCCGCACCGGCGCGTCCAGCTTCGGCGACAACGGGTTGACGAGATCCTTGACGAACAGCTCGTTCTTGTTGCTCGTGCCCTTGTTCGTTTCGAAGAACAGATAGCGGCCCGTCTCGTCGGTGTCGGCGTCGATGAACAACATCGGCTCCTCGGGACGCTCGTAGATCAGGCGATCGGCGGACTGTGACGTACCGACCAGGTGATAGAAGATCTTCTTGTCGCGCACGGCGTCCTCGAGCGCTTTTCCGGCGCGCGGCTCCGGGTAGCGGCCGTAGAAGAATCCCTTGCCGTCCTCGGTCCAGGACAGACCGGAGAACTTCACCCACTTGATCACATCGGGCAGCTGGCGGCCGGTGGCGAGCTCACGCACGTAGTAGGTGGCCCAGTCCGACCCGCCTTCGGACTGCCCGTAGGCGAAATGCTGCGCGTCCGGCGCCGGAACGAAGCCTGACAGCGCAACCGACCCATCGGGCGACAGCGTGTTCGGATCGATCGCGACGGTCTCCTTGCCGTTCAGCGTCTCGCGCGTGAAAACCACCGACTGCCGCTGCAGGCCGCTGTTGCGGTTGTAGAACCAGTGGCGTCCCTCGTAGCGCGGCGGGGTGACCTTCGGATAGTTCCACAGCTCCGTGATGCGCGACTTCAGCTGATCGCGCAGCGGCAGCGCGTCGAGGTACTTCGCGGTGACGGCGTTCTCGGCGTCCACCCACTGCTTCACCTCGCCGGAATTCAGGTCCTCCATCCACCGGTACGGATCGGCGACGGTGGTGCCGAAGTAGGTGTCGACGACGTCGCCTTTGCGCGCCTGCGGATAACGAAACGATGAGGACTGCGCGGTGGTCGTCACGACCGACAAGGCGACAAACCACGCAATCTTTGCGGTTCGCTGTTGCATAATCACCTCGAAACCACAGTATTTTACCTCTCAGCGATGAATGTTCCTCCGACGATCGGCCGCTACGAGGTTCTCAGGCTGCTCGCGTCGGGCGGAATGGGGACGATCTTCCTTGGCCGCGATCCCGCAATCGATCGACTGGTCGCGATCAAGCTTTTGCGCGAAGGGTTCGACGACCCGGAACTGCGCGAACGGTTCCTGCACGAGGCTCAATCGGGCGGCCGCCTGCGGCACATCAACATCGTCACGATCTTCGACGTGGGAGAGCATGACCACCATCCATTTATCGCGATGGAGTACGTCGAAGGCGAGACGCTCGCCGATCTGATCAAGCGAAGAGCCCCGATCTCTCTGAATCGCAAGATTCAGCTGATGTCGGAACTGTCGGCCGGACTTCAGTACGCCCACCAGGCTGGCGTCATCCACCGCGATATCAAACCGAAGAACGTCATGGTCGACGGCGACGGAGTCGTAAAGATCCTCGACTTCGGCATTGCCCGCATGACCGACAGCGGTGCGAGTCTGACCCGACCCGGTTCATTGATGGGTACCCTCAGTTACATGGCACCCGAGCAAATGATGGGGGTGCCGGATGTCGATGCTCGCGCCGACATTTTCAGCGCCGGCGCGGTCTTCTACGAGCTGCTCACCTGGCATCAGGCATTTCCTGGCGGGCTCGATTCGGGCGTTCTCCACAAAGTCATCAACGCCATACGACCGTCGATGCTCGACATCGATCCCACGCTCGATGCCGAGCTCGTGGCGATCGTCGACAAGTGCCTTGCGAAGGCACCGGACGACCGCTACCCCGATATGGCCGCAGTTCGTAACGATCTCGCGACGGTACAGCGGCGAGTTCGTCTCGACGAGAGCGCCCACGCGGATCGATGGGGGATTGATGACGCTCCCCCGGCACAGCCGGCCCGCTGGCAGGACGTCATTCGACTACGTACCTTGCAAATCGAGGCGCTGCTCGCGCAGGCGCGCAGCGCAATCGATCGCCGCGACTTCACGGCAGCGCTCGAGGCATGTGAGCGCGTCTTGGCGCTGGACGACAAGCGCTCCGACGCGGTTGCCATCGAACAGCGCGTAAGTGAGGAACAACGCAACACCGAGCCATCTGTTGCGCCGGCTCAGTTCGAGGGAACGGTCATCGTTCCCGGTCCGTCGCGCCAAAATGAACAACCTGCGGAGGGATCGCGCGAGGCGCGCGACGTCACGGTGATGTTTGCGCCGCCAGGGCCGGCGCCCGCCGCGGTCAACGAGATTCCAGACGTGCAGCTCGTCGTCACGCGCAGCGACGATCCCCGCAGCGTCGGCCGCACGATCCGGGTGACCCACGCGCTCTTCAGGATCGGCCGCAGTGGAGATTGCGATCTCATTCTGCCGGACAGTGGCTGGTCGCGCGAGCACGCCGCGATCAATTACGACAACGACGGCTTCGTGCTCGTGGACAAGGGGAGCCGGAACGGCACCTATCTGAACGGCCGGCGCGTGACACAAGCGCCGTTGCTGTTCGGCAACGTGATCACGATCGGCCAGACCGAGTTGACCTTCTCCTACGGCACGAAGACGAGGCTTCCGGATCTCACCGGCTGTGTCGTCGCGGATCGCTATACGCTGCTGCGGCTCATTCGCGAGAGCGCGAAGGGTGCGCTCTATGCCGGCCGGCACGAGGGCACGCAGGGCGATGTCGCGATCAAATTGCTGTCGCCGGATCTCGTCCGCTACCACCGCTACCGCGAGATTTTCCGCCGGGAAGCCCAGATTGCCGCGCGGCTCCGTCATCCGTACATCTGCAGCGTCATCGATTCGGGTCCGACCACGCTGCGGCCGCGAGATGGCGGCGCGGTCACCACCGAGTATCTCTGCTCTTATCTGATGTCCGGCGGCAGCCTGCTCGATCGGCTCGAGTCCGGCGCCGCGGTCGACACCGCACGCGCGACCACGTGGCTCACTGCCGTGGGCGGCGCACTCGATCACGCGCACCGGCACAGCGTGCTGCACGGCGATCTCAAGCCGAGCGCCATCGTCTTCGACGACGACGATCATCCCTACGTGACCGACTTCGCGATCGGCCAGCAGGCGTTGAACGCCGAGGGTCGGCCCGCTGCCGGAACGCCCGCGTACATGGCACCGGAGTTGTGGGAAGACGGCGAGATCACGCCCGCCACCGATCAATTCGCGCTCGCGGCGATCTTCTACTACCTCGTCACCGGCTCGCGTCCGTTCGAGGGACAGGAGAATCCGGAGGTTCGCCGGCGGAACTTCCGCCGCGGCGTGATCCCGGCGCACGAGGAGGCGGCGGCCAACAACCGCGATCGCGTGCCCCGCGCGGTCTCGATCGCGCTGGCGCGTGCGTTGTCGACCGATCCGGTGCAACGCTTCGAGTCCGCCGCGGCGTTCAAGGCGGCGCTTCGGCACGTCCGGCCCGCCGAGGGGCCGGAGGTGTTCATCAGCTACCAGCGGGAGGTGAGCGCACCGCTCGCGATGTACTTCGCCGATCGCCTCAAGGCGCAAGGGATCCGGACGTTCATCGACACGCAGGGCATCGATCGCGCGGGCCGCTTTCCGCCGCAGATCGAACGGGCGATCGAGGACACAGACGTGTTCATCTGCCTCCTCGCCGAGACGACCCTCGACTCGGGGTACGTGCGGGACGAGATCCGTGCGGCCTACCGCTACGAGAAACCGATGATTCCCGTGATGCAGGAGAGCTACCGCTCGACGAGCGGTGACCGCGATCCCGCTGTCGCCGCACTGCTCGCGCATCAGGGTCTGCCGGTGCTCGACCGGCGCAACCTCCACCTCGAGCACACCGCCACCGACCTGGTCCGCCTGGTGAAGAGCGCGATCGCCCAGCGCGATCGCGACTGACAGGGTTCGGGGTTCGGGGTTCGGAGTTCGGGGTTCTCGTTCTGAGGTTCTGGTTCTGAGGTTCTCGGTTCTGGTTCTCGTGGCAGAACGCCGCCATAGAACCAGAGAACCAGAACCCCGAACCTCGAACCCCGAACCCCGAACCCCCGTTATACTCGGCCCGTGCGCGCGATCCACCGTCGGCTGACGCTGTTGTTGCTGCTCGCGGTGCCGGCGGTGCTCCTGGGGAACGGCATCCCGACACCCGAGTCTGTCTTCGGCTTCAGACCAGGCGCCGACTACAAACTCGCCACCTACGATCAATCGCTCGACTACTTCCGCAAGGTTGCCGCCGCGACGAAGTACGTGAAGCTCGTGCAGGCTGGTGCGACGACGCAGGGCCGCCCGATGTATTTCGCGCTGGTGTCGTCTCCGGACAATCTTGGACGTCTTGATCGCTACCGCGAAATCGCTCGCCGCCTAGCCCACCCGCAGGGACTGTCCGACGCCGATGCACGCAGGCTCGCCCGTGAGGGCAAGGCGTTCGTCCACATCGACGGCGGGCTGCATTCGACGGAGGTCGCCGGCTGGTCGCACACGCCGCAACTGCTCTACGACCTGGTCAGCCGCGCCGCCGATCCCGACGTGAAAGCGATGCTCGACAACGTCGTCCTGATGCTGTGGCCGACGATCAACCCGGACGGCCAGCAGATGGTGGCCGAGTGGTACATGCAGAACGTCGGCACGCCGTACGAGCTGTCGGGAGTGCCCCGGCTGTATCAGGAATACGTCGGCCACGACAACAACCGCGACGCGTACATGCTCAACATGATCGAGTCGCGCGTGCTCGAGCACACCTGGCGGCAGTGGGAGCCGCAGATCATCTACGTGCACCACCAGTCGGGCCCCTTTCCGACCCGGATCTGGCTGCCGCCG
>DATFXR010000199.1:0-3080 GCA_035315685.1 Vicinamibacterales bacterium
CGCGGCGCCGACTGCACGCGGCCGTCGAGGATGATCGCCAGCTGGCGCCCGACGTTCTCGCCGGTCACTTTGCCGAACTTGCGTCCGCCCTCGTTGCTCAGCGTGAAGCTGACCGCCGGCTGGTTGTTCTCGTCGACCGACGCGCGTGCGTTGCGCAGGTCCGTGCCGCTGACCGCCGCCACCTTCTTCACCAGGTAGTACACCGTGCCGGCGTCGGCCGGCGTAGCCGAGCCCGAGGCGCCGGGGACGACTTCCATGCCGTCCGGCACCTGGTTGTTCACGAGCAGCGCCTCTTTTGTCGGCGCCGGCCCCTGCTCGACGATCTTCAGCTCGAGGAGCCCCGTCGATCGGATGATCTCTTTCGCGCGCTCGACGTCGGTGACGCCGGGCAGCTGCACGAGAATCTGATCGCCGTTGGTGCCCTGCTGCGCGATGCTCGGCTCGGTGACGCCCAGCTCATTGACCCGGCGCTCGATCGTCTGGCGGGCCTGGACGACGGCTTCGTCGCGCAGGTTCACCTGGATGTTCGGCCGCATCGTGAACGTGTAGGTGCCGTTCGCGCCGGATCCGCGCTCGAAGTTCGTCGAGACTTCGTTCGCAATCTGCCGGAAGGCGGCGTCCTGCGCCGGCGGGACGCCTTCGACGTGGATGTGCGTCGGATCGGGTGCATCGAGCCGCGTGAACGGCACGTTCTTCGTCTTCAGCTCTTCGCGAAGGCGTTCAGTCTCCTGCTCGGTGACGAGCCGCAGCGCGTCCTCGGTCTGCACCCGCATCACGAGGTGAACGCCGCCCTTCAGGTCGAGGCCGAGCTTCAGTGCCTTGTCGAGCAGCCACGACGGCTGCTGGATGCCGTACCGCTGCGCGATCAGCGGGTAGATCCCGACCCCGAAAAAGACGACGAAGACGACGAGGATGGTGACGACCTTCCACCGAAGGTTGGACATGACAGTACTTCCTTATGTATTCGCAGGCTCGACGACGGGCGGCTGGCCCTGGAGGCCGCCGATGGCGGCGCGAGACACCCTGATGCGGACCCTGGGATTGTCGGTGACTTCGAGCTGCACGGTCTGATCGTCGATTTTCGTAATCAGTCCGTGTATGCCGCTCGTCGTGATGACCTTGTCGTTCACCTTCAGGCTGTCGAGGAACTCCTGCACTTTCTGCTGCTTGCGCCTCGCCGGGAGCAGGATGATGAAATAGAAGATCGCAAGGATCAGCGCGAACGGCACCAGCTGCAACAGCGGGCTCGCGCCATCTGCCATCATGCCCATGGCGACCACGGGGCCAACGACCATCATCATGAATCGGGAGGCTGGCGGGACAAGCTCTGGTGGAACGCTACCCTGAAACCTTCGAACCGCCCAAGCGATATAGCGTCTCTGATCCGACGCATCGTGTCAAGGTAAAAGTTGAGGTTATGCAACGTGTTAAGGGTCGCCGCCGTGATCTCGTTTGCGACAGCGAGGTGTCTCAAATAGGCGCGCGAGCAGGTCCGGCACGTATAGCAGCCGCACGCCGGATCCGGCGGCCGGTCGTCCTCCGCGAAGCAGGCGTTCCTGATGTTCAGCTTTCCCTCAGTCGTGAAGAGCTGACCGTTCCGCGCATTGCGCGTCGGCAGCACACAGTCGAACAGATCAATCCCCCGTGCGACCGACTCGACGAGATCGTGAGGCGTGCCGGTGCCCATCAGATAGCGCGGACGATCCGCCGGCAGCCACGGCGTGGTGCGAGCGACCATCTCGTACATCACGTCCGGCGGTTCGCCGACGCTGAGTCCGCCGATCGCATACGCCTCGAACCCCATCTGCACGGTCTCCCGGGCGCTCTCTTCCCGCAGATCCGGATAGAGACTTCCCTGCACGATGCCGAACTGCGCCTGTCCCGGATTCGTCACGACGACCTCCGGAACGACCCCGTCGCGAATCGCGAGAAACCGATCGCGCGCGCGGCGCGCCCAGCGCAGCGTTCGCTCCATCGAGGCGCGCACCAGCGCGCGTCCGTCGGCCGTTTCCGGATGCGCGAGGCACTCGTCGAGCACCATCGCGATGTCCGAGCCGAGCTGCGCCTGGATGTCGGTTGCCTTCTCGGGCGTCAGCAGGTGTGCGGACCCATCGAGATGCGAGCGGAAGCGCGCCCCCTGCTCGTCGACCGTACGGCGCGCCGCCAGGCTGAACACTTGATAGCCGCCGCTATCGGTGAGAATCGGCTTCATCCAGCCGATGAAACGGTGGAGTCCGCCGCGGCGTGCGATCAGATCGTCGCCGGGCCGCAAGTAGAGGTGGTAGGTATTGCTAAGCAGGATCTCGGCGCCGACCGACTCGAGGTCGCGATGCGTGAGGCCCTTGACCGCGCCCTGCGTGCCGACCGGCATGAAGGCCGGCGTCTCGACCTGCCCGTGCGGCGTGGTCATCCGGCCGCGTCGCGCACCGCCATCGATGTGGGTGACCTCAAAAGCGAAGGACACGTGCTAAGTTTATTCGAATGAAAAAATTGCGGGTCGGCGTGATCTACGGCGGCCGCTCCGGTGAACACGAGGTCTCGCTCGCGTCGGCGGCCGCCGTGTTCAAGCACCTCGATCCCGCACGCTACGAGTCGACCCCGATCAAAATCGAGAAGGACGGCCGCTGGACACTGCCGCACGAGGCGCCGAAGACCATGAAGGCGGCCGACGTGATCAAGGGCGCGATCGGCGCCTCCGAACGGCGCGCGCGTGAAGCCCACCTCATCGCACAACCTGGCGGTGACACGCTGATGACCGTCAACGACGGCACGGTATCGGGCCTGGCGCTCGACGTCGTGTTTCCAGTGCTCCACGGTCCGTACGGCGAAGACGGTACGGTGCAGGGACTGCTCGAACTGGCGAACGTGCCGTATGTCGGCGCCGGCGTGCTGGCGTCAGCCGTCGGCATGGACAAGGCGATGATGAAGAGCGCCTTCACCGCCAAGGGATTGCCGATCTGCGACTACGACGTCGTCATGAAGCGCGACTGGCAGCGCGACGAGCGGCGCGTGCTGCAGCACGTCGTCAACCACCTGGGGTTCCCGGTATTCGTCAAGCCGGCCAACCTCGGATCGAGCGT
>DATFXR010000200.1:0-5000 GCA_035315685.1 Vicinamibacterales bacterium
CACCGGCGACACGAACGCGTACATCCTCTGCAACCCGCAGAACCCGACGGGGAACACCTGGTCGCAGGAAGATCTGTTGAAGCTCGGCGAGATCTGCCTGAAGCATCGCGTCGTCGTGCTGGCCGACGAGATCCACTGCGATTTCGTGCAGAAAGGACAGAAGTACACGCCGTTCGCGACGCTGCCGGACAAGGCGATCGTCAACAACAGCATCACGTTCAAGGCTGCGAGCAAGTCGTTCGGTCTGGCCGCGATGAAGTGCGCGTGGTTCTTCTCCACGAATCAGTCCTTCATGGAGCGGATCAAGCCCTACAACCGCGCCGACCTGACGACGCTGGGCATCATCGCCAGCCACGCCGCCTACACCGGCGGTGAAGACTGGCTGAACCAGTGCGTCGAGTACATCGACGGCAACCACGACTTCGCCGTGTCGTACATCAAGTCGAACATCCCGACGGTCAAGCTGCAGGCGAAGGCGCAGGGCACCTATCTGACGTGGCTCGACGTCACCGAGGTGGCCGAGCGTATCGGCGCCAGGCAGATGGCGGACGAAGCCAACAAGAAGCTGAAGGACGGCGCCAAGGCGCTTTCGCCGGAGCAGATGGTGGAGCGCTGGTTCGTGCGCCACGCGAAGGTGCACATGAACGCGGGCAACTCCTACGGCCTGGGCGGTGCGAATCACATGCGGATGAACATCGCGACGTCGCGCAAGACGCTCGAGCTGGCGTTGAGCAATCTGGCCGCTGCGCTGAAGAACCCGGCGCCGGACCGGACGTTACTGAACGAGTAGAGTGTAGGAGTGCAGGCCCATGGGGCGGGTGGGGACGGACCGATCGGTCTTACCCTACCCAGCCCACGGGCCTATCGGTCCCACACCGCCGCTTACTTCGTTCCGCCAGCCGGGCCCGGGTTTATCGGGATCATCACGTGCGCGCCGGGCGTGCCCGGCAGCATCAGCCACGGCTTGCCATTGCCTTTCAGCGCCGCGTCGCGCTGACTCTCCGTCGAGACTCCTACCGAGTCCGGCGTCGCATTCGGCACCGACATCACCCACAGCAGCTTGATCCGGCCGGGATCATCTGAGTAGCGATACGACATCGTGCCGAACGGCGGCGGCTTCAGGCGTCCGTCCTTGGTCGCCGCCTGAATCTCTTTCGTGACGTCATCGTCGGACTTGCCCTGCGCGCGCAGCTTCGCTTCCATGTCGCGGCGCGGCGCGAGCACTTTGTTGTAGCAGCGGATGAAGCCGTCCTTGGCCTTCGGCTGGCATTCGATGAAGTTGGTGCCCTGGCGGAGCACCATTCGCTCGCCGGTCTTCTCGTCGTAGCTGACCACGGTGGCGGCGGCCTTCAGATCCTCGGGCAGCGGCTTCACCGCCTCGGCGATCTTGGCTTCCTTCGACTGCGCCGTCTGCGCCCGCACGGCGAGCGGCGTCGCGGCGATGAGCGCCGCGGCAGCGAAACCGATCACGTATCTCATGACTCCTCCAGTGATGCTGAGGGAAAGCAACCGCAGTGATCGCAGAGCACGCAGCGAAAAAATGTTTCGTTCAACTCTGCGAGCTCTGCGTGTTCTGCGGTTGCTTTTCCACTCCCGATCAACCCGCGTAGATGAGCGTGTAGCCGCGTTCCTGCGCGCGATTCACCGCAACGACGCCAGCCGGCACGACGTGGCTGTTCGGCACCAGGTTGGCGACGAATTCCTTGTAGATGGCGTCGGCCTCGCCGGCGCCGGCAGCCGCCAGCTGAGTGGCCGCGAAGTGCATCGCCATGTCGCAGACGGCGAAATGCGTTCCGCGCTTGATCAGCGCGTCGATCGTGTTGCCGAGATTCGGCAATGCGAGCCCGTAGGCCGACGAGTTGAACAGGTTGGTCGTCGGCGCTTCCTTCGTCTTCGGGTCCTTGAAGTCCACCACCGCCGAGATCGCCTTGCCGTACTTGGCCCACATCGCGTCGGTGAACGCGAACGGCGTCGCGAAGTGGCGCATCACGACGATGATGCCGAGATCGCCCTCGCCGAGCGAGTAGCCGGCCTTGTTCGCGGCGTACAGGTTGCTCGCGAACAGGACGGCTTCGCCGGCGCCGTTGGCGGTGACGCCGTCGACCACCATTCGATGTTTGGCTGGAAGCGCGTCCATCCAGTCATCGGCGGGGTGGCGGGTCGACTGAGGCCGGCCGGGCGCTGCCGGCTGCGCCCGCGCAGTCACCGCACCTGCGCCGGCAGCCGCAGCCGCGGCGCCCAGACCCGTGATGAACCTGCGGCGATCCGACTTCTTCTGTGTCATACGTCCTCTCGCTGAGACCAGCGAGAAGATCCTAGACCAATCCCGTGCTGCTCGGAAACTCTGATGGGGTTCGGCGTTCGGGGTTCGGGGTTCGGAAGTTCTCGTTCTGAGTTCCGGGGTTCTGGGTTCTCGGATGTCGGTTCTCACGTTCGGAGTTCTGTTCTGGCGGAACCCACGAACCCACGAACCCACAAACAAGAACCCAAGAACGAGAACCCCGAACCTCGAACCCCGAACCCGGTTATTCGGTCCGTAGCGCAACCATCGGGTCAACGCGTGACGCGCGGCGCGCGGGGATCGCGCAGGCCGCGAGCGCCACCAGCGTCAGCACGGCGGCGACCGATCCGAACGTACGCGGATCGCGTTCAGGGACGCCGAACAGGAGGCTCGCCAGCGCCCGGCTCAGCACGAGGGCGGCGACGAGCCCGGCGCCGATGCCGACCAGGCCGACGCTCATCCCCTCGCGGACAATCAGTCGCACGACGCCGCCCGGCTGCGCGCCGAGCGCGATGCGAAGCCCGATCTCGTGCGAGCGCTGCGTCACCGAATACGCCAGGACGCCGTAGATCCCGATCGCGGCGATCGCCAGCGCCACTGCGGCGAAGACGCCGAGTAACTGCGCGTTCAGCCGCGGCTGTGCGGCGTTGTTCGTCACCCACTCGTCCATCGTGCGGACGTTCGAAAGCGGCAGCTCGCGATCGAGCTCGTGGACCTTCTGTCGTACGGCCGGCAGGACGGCCTTGGGACTGCCATCCACCTGCACGACGACGTCCATCAATCCGGCGACGCGGGCCGCGCTCGGATAGTAGAGCGACGGGGAGTCCTGGCCGAGCGCGGTATTGCGCACGTCGCCGACGACGCCGACGACCGTGAAGACCTTGGTGTCCGCGCGGCGATGCAGCGTACGGCTGATCGGATCGTCGTCGCCCCAGAACGTGCGCGCGGTCGCCTGGCTGACGATCGTCACCGGACGCGTCGCCGAATTGTCCGCGTCGGTGAAGTCGCGGCCGCGCAGCAGCGGTATTCCCATTGCGCGGAAATAGCCCGGGCTGACGATGCGCCAGTCGGTCGGAATCTCGGTTTCTGGCGGCAGCGGCGACTTGCCGGTGGTCGCGACAGGCGTCTGGGTGTAGTTGCCCACCCCAAACGGAACGCCGCTCGAGACGGCGGCGGCGCGGACGCCGGGAACCGCCTGCAGCGCGTCGATCAGCGCGCGATAGAACGGCGGCGCCGTCGTGTCAGGGCCGTAGCGAACCGGCGGCGGCGCGAGCTGAAACGTCAGCACGCCGCGTGACTCGAAGCCGACGCGGGCGTGCTGCAGCTGGATCAGCGTCTGGACGAGAAGCGCGGCGCCGATCAGCAGTACCGTCGCGAGCGCCAGTTCGGCCGCGGCGAGGCCGCTGCGCAGGCGCGGCCGCGCTGCCCCACTCGAGCCACGCCCCGACTGCTTCAGCGCGTCGCGGACGTCGACGGTCGCCGAGCGCCACGACGGCGTCACGCCGAAGAGCAGGCCGGTCGCCACCGTCGCCGCAGTCGCGAACAGCAGCACCGTCGCATCGACGCCGACCTCTGGCACCGGCAGCAGGTTCGGCGGCAGGCTGCGGTTCATCACTTTCACCGCCCACACCGCGAGAGTGATGCCGAGCGCGCCGCCGGCGCACGAGAGCGCGAGGCTCTCGACCAGCAGCTGCCGCAGCAGGCGGCTGCGGCTCGCGCCCATCGCGGTGCGGATCGCGATTTCCTTCTGCCGTGCGGCGGCGCGCGCCAGCAGCAGGTTCGCGATGTTCGCGCACGCGATGAGCAGCACGCACGCGACTGCGGCGAGCAGCACCAGCAGCGCGGTCTGCAGCTGATTGCTGACGAACGCGTTGTGGAAGGTGAGGAGCCGAACGCCCCAGTCCTTCATCTCCGCATACTGGCGCGCGACGCGCGACGACACCGTGTTCATCTCGGCCTGCGCCCGCTCGAACGAGACGCCCGGACGCAGGCGGCCGACGACGAAAATCGTGTGGTTGAGCCGGATCTCGCGCCCGGGATCGATCGTCAGCGGTGTCCAGATGTCGCCGTTGGTCAGCACGGTCATCGCCGCCGGCGCGATGCCGACGACGGTGTAATCGAGGCCGTTGAAGGTGAGCGTCCTGCCGATGAGCGCCGGATCGCTGCCGAAGCGACGCTTCCACACTCCTTCGCCGATCATCACTACACGCGGCGCACCCGGCTTCTCCTCGTCGTCCGTGAACGTGCGGCCGGCGATCGGCGACAGGCCGACGACCGGCATCAGCGACGGCGTGATGGGGCCGCCGGTGAACTGCTCCGGTTCGCCGCTGCCGCTCAAGCTGAAGGTGCCGAAGCCGACTGCCGCGAGCTGCAGCGTCTGCGTCTGCTCCTTCCACGACAGGTAGTTGAGCAGCGATACGCCGAAGATCGGCAGGTGCATCACGTCGTTCTTCTCGGCCACCTGGACGAGCCGCTCCGGCGCCGCGAACGGCAGCGGCCGGATGATCACGGCGTTGACGACGCTGAAGATGGCGGTGTTGGCGCCGATCGCGAGCGCCACGGTGAGGACGACCGCCGCGCTGAACACGGGCGTTCGCCGCATGGTCCTGAACGCGTAACGCAGATCGTTCAGCAGCACATGCGCATGCTCTTTCGGCGCGGTTCGCGCCGTGTCCGCTGCCAGCGCGAGCCAGGCGCGCGGCCGCGCGCCCCCGGCCCA
>DATFXR010000201.1:0-4664 GCA_035315685.1 Vicinamibacterales bacterium
TCGGTGCCGCAGGACGAGAAGCAGGCGTTCGTGCAGAAGGTCGTCGATGCGGTCGTGAAAAACAAGAGCGTGTCGAGCGTCACCGCGTCAGTCGGCATCACGAACGAGTGGAAGTACTTTGCCTCCACCGAAGAGTCCTACATCGAGCAGGAGACGTTCGAGATTACGCCGCAGTTCAACGTCTCGGCCAAGGTCGGCGACGTGACCAAGACGCGCTCGTTCGTCGGCGTGCCGAAGACCGGCGGATGGGAAGTGGCCGAAGAAGCGGAGATGATCGAGAACGCCGACCGCATCGCGTCGGAGGCGGTCGAGATGACCACCGCCAAGCCGCTCGGGATGGGGCTGAAGGATCTGGTGCTCACGCCATCGCACGCCATGCTGACCATCCACGAGATCGTCGCGCACGCCACCGAGCTCGATCGCGTCCTCGGTTACGAGGCGAACTACGCCGGCACCTCGTTCGTGAAGCTGTCCGATGTCGGCAAGCTGAAATATGGATCGAAGCTGATGAACATCACCGGCGATCGCACGATGCCCGGCGGCATGGCGACGATCGGCTTCGACGACGACGGCGTGAAGACGACGGAATTTCCGATCGTCCGCGACGGGACGCTGGTCGGACTGCAGACGAATCGCGAGACCGCCGCGATCGTCGGCGACAGGGCGAGCAAAGGCTGCACCTCCGCCTCGTCGTGGAAGGACTACCCGTTCCTGCGGATGCCGAACGTCCGGCTCGAAGCGGGGCCGAAGGGATCGCCGAACGTCGATCAGATCATCAAGGACACCAGAGACGGCGTCCTGATCGACGGCCGCGGCAGCTACTCGATCGATCAGCAGCGCTACAACGGACAGTTCGGCGGCAACTGTTTCTGGGAGATCAAGAACGGCAAGGTGACCCGGATGGTGACCGACGTCACCTACAACGCCATCACCACAGACTTCTGGGCGAACCTGGATCTGAT
This sequence comes from Vicinamibacterales bacterium, assembly GCA_035315685.1. GTDB lineage: Bacteria > Acidobacteriota > Vicinamibacteria > Vicinamibacterales > CAVVIG01 > QHWK01. The sequence goes on from DATFXR010000201.1 coordinate 963, forward strand.
CGGCGGACAGGAAACATGGAAGATGTTCGGCACGGGCGGCGACGCGAAGGGTCAGCCGACCCAGACCAACAGCATCTCCCATGGGTCGCCGTACATCCGGATCAAGAAGATCCTGGTGGGTGCGGCGTACGCCTAAGGTCGGTTGGGCGACCAACCCGGCCTACCTGACCCACGCGACCTACTCCGCCCGTAGTGCAGTGACAGGATTCACGAGCGTCGCGCGGAGCGCCGGCAGATAACTCGCAAGCAATGCGGCGACGGTGAGGCCTGCGCAGACGGCGACGTAGGTCATCGGATCGATCGGACTGACTTCGAACAGCAGCGATCCCATCACCCGCGCGAGCGCGAACGCGGCGGCGAGGCCAAAGGCGATCCCGATCGCGGTGAGACCGAGCCCGTGGCGGATGAACATCCGCGTCACTTCCGGCCGCTGCGCGCCAAGCGCCATGCGGATGCCGATCTCGCGCGTCCGCTGCGAAACCGAGTACGAAATCACCCCGTAGATGCCCGCCGCACCGAGCAGCAGCGCCATCGCCCCGGCGATCGCGAGCATCACCAATGTGAACGACGTCCGCGCCATCGACTTCGCGACAATCGCGTCCAACGGACGGATGTTGGCGAGCGGCAGGTTCGGGTTGATCGACCATACGGCACGGCCGACTTCGTCGGCGAATCCGGCGGACCGCGTGCGGCCGCTGCGGATCACATAGGAGATCGAGCGCCGGACGGAGATGCTGTCCTTGCCGTCGTCTTCGAACTTCGACATCAGTACCGGCCAGTACACCGTTGTCGGCGCTTTCTTGTCGAGCCCTTCGTCGCGCACGTCGCCGACGACGCCGATCACCTCGCGCCAGTCGCTGGTGTTGTTCTCGCGAATCCGCTTGCCGAGGGCGGCGGGTGGCTGTCCCCACATCTCGCGGGCGAGGCCTTCGCTCACCATCGCCACCGGATGTCGGTCGTAGGCGTCGGGCCAACTGAAGTCTCGGCCGGCCACGAGCGGCTGCCCCATCGTGCGCAACAAACCCGGCGACACGAATTTGAACGTCCGCAGCGGCGGAATCTGTTTCTGGTCGTAGGTCTTGTCGAAGGCGAACACCGGATCGTGCCAGCCCGAATCGGTCATCGGGATGATGGTGGTCAGCGCTACCGACGAGACGCCGGGGATCGTCGCAATCCTGTCGGCAATCGCCTGATGCATGCGCACGACCGCTTCCGGCTCCTTCACCTGCGCAGTCGGGATGGTGAGGCTGAACGTCAGCAGCTGTTCCGGCTGCGCGAATCCCGGATACACGCGCTGCAGCGCCTGGAACGTGCGGATCATCAGGCCTGAGCTGACGAGCAGCACGAGGGCCAGCGCAACCTGGACGACGACCAGCGTACTGCGCGCGCGATGCCGTTCGCGGCTCGCGCTCGACGTTCGCCCGCCGCCGCGGAGTCCGGCGGCGACGTGCGGTCCCGCGTACTTGAACACCGGAATCGCGCCAAACAGCAGGCCGGCGAGAATCGAGATCGCCAGCGTGAACGACAGCACCGTCGCGTCGATGCCGATGTTCTCGAGCCGCGGCAGGTTGCCGGGCGAGAGCGCGATCAGCACGCGCACGGCGCCGTAGGCGAGGGCCAGACCGGCGACGCCGCCGACCACGCCGAGGACGACGCTCTCCGCCAGCAGCTCATAGGCGATGCGGCCGCGGGATGCGCCGAGCGCCGATCGCACGGCAAGCTCCTGCTGCCGGCCTTCCGCACGAACCAGCAGCAGGTTCGCGACGTTCGCACATGCGATCAGCAGCACCATGCCGATCGTGCCCATCAGTACCCACAGTACCGAGCTGACGTCGCCGATCAGGTCGTCCTTGAGGAGGCGGAGGTTCGGGGCGAGCTTCGCTTCTTCGAACATCTTCGCGCTGAAGCCGGGGAACGGCGGAAAGCGCGCGATGCCGACCGGAATCAGCCGCCCGACTTCCGCACTCGCCTGCTCGATCGTCGCGCCCGGTTTCAGCCGCGCCAGCGCCGAGTAGCTGAAATTCCCGAGATGGACATCGCCGCGATCGAGGCGGAAGGGCAGGACGATGGACACCTGCTGGCCGGCAAAGCGGAACGACGCCGGCAACACGCCGATGATGTCGCGGGGCCGGCCGTTGACGAGCAGTCGCCGGCCGATGACGCTGCGATCGCTGCCGAACCGCATCCGCCAGTAGCCGTCGGTGAGCATGACCGTCTCGGGCCCCTTGGGCGAGTCCTCGTCTCTCGTGAACACGCGGCCAAGCGGCGGCGTCACGCCCAGCATCGGCAGCAGGCCGTCGGTCACGATCAGCGAGGGCACTTCTTCGGGCTCGGCGAGGCCGGTGATGCTCTCGGTGTCGGATCGCCACATCGCCACGTCCTGAAAGACGCGCGCGTCCTCTCGAAACGTAAAGTAGAGAAACGGCGCCCCGCCGGTGCGCGGCAAGCCAACGCCGGGCGCAGACTGATCGAGCACGACCAGCTGATCGGGCTGCGAAAACGGCAGCCGCTTGAGCAGGACGCCTTCGATGACGCTGAAGATCGCGGTGTTGGCGCCGATGCCGATCGCCAGCGTCAGGACCGCGATCGTCGTGAACCCGGGCAGCTGAAGCAGCCGGCGGACGATGTGAGCGAGACGCATCCGTCCTTAGGACGGATACCACCTCTGAAAGTTCACCGGCCGATAGGCCCGTCGGAGTGTGTGACCGATCGGCCCATAGGGTTGGTGGGGAGGGCGGCGCTTCGCGCCTATCGGTCCTTCCCAACCCAGCCCATGGGTCCATCGGTCCTACACTCCACACGCGCAGCGTGCCTCACCGCGCGGATCGGACGAGGAATAGCTTGTCCTGCCGCTGGCGCGCCCAGCGGTTCCGTCCGTCGGTGCCGATGATGATGTCCTCTTCCTGTGCCATCTGAACCGGCTGGCCGCCCCACTCGGCGACGGGTGTGGTCGCCTGCAGCTCGATCGAGAACCACATCGACGGAATGACGCGGGCTTCGCCGCGCCCGACCACGCCGTCCTGATAGTCCCAGAGGCCGATGAGCGGGCCGGCACCGTGGCCATTCAGGCCGATTGGATGCGAGTACATCGTGCCGTCGATGCCCTTCGCCTTCATGCGCGCGATCACCGACGCAAGGATCTCGTTGCCGGTACGCCCCGGGCGGATTTCTTCCATGGCGATGTCCTGCATCGCGTTCGCGTTGGCGAGGGCCTGCTTGAGGCCTTCCGGCGCGTCGCTCTCGCCTGGACGCAGCACGTACGCCAGATGCTGCGTGTCGGTGTTGAGGCGCGCGACCGTGATGCCGACGTCGCAGTGCAGGACGTCTCCCGGCTGGATGATCGGATCGTCGCCGAGATCCTTGGCGGTCTTGCCCTGGCGCTGGATGCTCACGCTCGGCTGGAACCAGGTGCCGAGACCCTGATCGTTGGTTCGCTGACGCCACCACCACACCAGATCGCTTGCGTGCGTCGTGCCCGGCACGATCGCTTGTTCCGAGAACATCGTCTGCGTCATCTGCCACACCAGCGCGCTCATCTTTCCGAAGAACGCCTCTTCCTCCGGCAGCCGCGACGCGATCAGCTCGAGCGGCAGCCGTTCGGCGTCGCGGAACTTCGCCGCCCAGGCCGGCCCGAGCGCGTCGGTCATCCCCTGCAACTCGCCGCTCGAGAGCCCGTCGCTGAAGGCAAAGACCGTCGAGCGA
>DATFXR010000202.1:0-4976 GCA_035315685.1 Vicinamibacterales bacterium
CATCGACTTCGACAACATCGAAATCGGCGTCAAGAGCACGCTCAACGAGCACTTCGACGTCGGCCCGATTCTCGACGCGATCAAGGAACGCGGCGAGGTCGTCAGCAAGATCGCGTACGCCGACTGGACGCGCGCCGGCGAATACAGCCGCGCGCTCACCCAGCACGCGATCCGTCTCGTCCAGCGCAACCTGACACCGGGCGGCGACAAGAACGGCGCCGACATCAACATGGCGCTCGACGCGCTCGAGATGGCGTTCACCCACCCGCACATCAACGCCTACGTGATCGTCGGCGGCGACAGCGACTTCCTCTCGCTGGTCGAGAAGCTCAAGCAGTACGACAAGAAGGTGTTCGTGGTCGGCGGCCGCGCCTTCACGAGCATCATCCTGCAGCGCAACTGCCACGAGTTCATCGCCTACGAGAACCTCACGCGCAGCAAGCCGTCGGCGTCGAAAGGCGAGGCGCCGCGGACTCCCCGGGCCAGCGCGCCGCTCGCGCAGGCATTCCCAATCGTCCGGCGCGCGCTGAAGATCCTGGCTGACCGCGAGGTGTCGCCGCAGACCGGACTGCTGAAGAGCACGCTGCTGCAGCTCGACTCGACCTTCTCCGAGCGCAACTACGCCGCCTCGTCTTTCCTGGACTTCGTCGAGAAGCTCGCGCAGGCGGGTCTCGTCGGCTTGAAGCACGCCGGCCGCAGCGTGATGGTGGAGCTGAACGAGAGCTTCGACGAAGGTGCGGCAGCGGCGCAGCCGGCAGCATCCGCTGCACCGTCGGCGACCGCACATGAGCCGGGCCCGGCCGCCGAACCGCAGCCGACGGAAGGCACCGACGTCGGCATCGCCCGCGCGCGCGCGATTCTCGCCGCTGCAACCGGTGCGCGGTGGCCGATGTATCTCCGCAACGTGAAGCAGATTCTCCGGCAGGCGGAAGGCGGCTTCGACGAGCGCCGCTACGGGTTCGGCGGGCTGATGGATCTGCTGAAGGCGCTGCAACGTGAAGGCTTCCTCCGCGTCGAGCGCGATCGCCGCGGCGGTCTTCGCGTCTTCCAGGGGCCGATGATGCCGGCCGCGGCGCACCCCCGTCCGATGCCGGGCCTCCCGCAGGACGAGCTGGTCGAAGTCGTCGAGGCCGAGGCGGTCGAGGCGCAGCCGGCGCAGGCGGTGGAGAGCGTCGAGCCGCTCGACACCGAGCAGCTCGAGCCGGAGCCGATTCCGATCGACACGACGGCGGAATTGCTCGGCCGGGCAAAGGCGCGCAAGCCGCGCGTCCGGGCGCAGCGCCCGCTCGGCACCCACGCGCGGGCGCCGCGCGCCAAGGAGAAGGGCGCCGTCAGGAAACCGGCGGCAAAGAAATCGACGCGTGGTAAGAAAAGCGCCGCGTCGAGCGGCGAGCCCGAGGGCTGACACGGCGCCGGTACAATTAGGAATTTGGAATTCGGAATTTCGAATGCGTGATCACGTGGTCACGCTGTTGCTCCGCCCGATCGACGACGACGATCACGACGACGACAACGACGACGACCGCGACCGCTGAGCAGGCGGCGCGGCAACGGAGAGCGTCGGGTCCCCTCAACGCTCTCCGGGGCAGGATCGGGCCGTCGCTCATCCGAGGCAGCGCCGCGGGGGCGGCATGGCTTCCCAACGCGCAGCCGTGCTACCGTCGATCGCAGGAATCATGCGCGCGTCCGTCTCCCTCGCGTGTCTCGTTGCGCTTTCCGCGCTCGTTCTCCCGGCGTCGCCGGCGGCGCAGACGCCTTCGCCACTCGGCGGCGTCTGGTCGTTCAATCGATCCCTGAGCGACGTGCCGCGCGAGATCGGGTTCAACGTCAACTGGGCACAATCGACCGGCGGCGCCGCCCCGAGCGGCGGCTCGACCGGCGGCGGCGCGGGCGGCGGACGCGGACGTCGGGGCGGATCAGGGGGAGGCGGCGGCGGGAGATCCGGTGGGTCTTATCCAATCATCCGCGAGAGCTACGAGGACTCGCAGCGTGTCCAGCTGCTCACCGCTGAAGCACGAACGCCACCGTCGCGCCTGATGGTTGTCGACACGCCGGCGGCGGTCACGCTCACCAACGAGCTCGGCCAGTCGCGCACGTTTCATCCGACGGGCAGGCAGGAGTCGATCGAGGTTCAGGGCACCCAGACGTTCGTGACCGCGAGGCGCGACGGCGATCACCTCGAGGTCGTGTACCGCGTCGATCAGAACCGCGAGGTTCACTACACCTACTCGCGCTCCACGACACCGCCGCAGCTGATCGTCGACGTGCAGTTCGTCGAGCACGGCAATGGCGACAAGGCCAAGCTCGTCTACGAGCCAGCGAGCGAGACGACTACCGCCTCGCCGCCATCAGCGCAGTCGAGTTCATCGGCTCCAGCAGGCGTCCCTGCCGCCGGCGCCGCGAAACAGGCGCCAGAGGCGTTCGACGAGCGGCCGGGCGCGGAGCTCCGCGGGCTCAGGACGCTGGGGATTCTCGTCGAAGACCTGAGCGGCCAGGCGGTGACGTGCGGGCTGAATCACGACACCATCGAGGCGGCGCTGTCGAAACGGCTCACCGACGGCGGCTTCACGGTCCGGAAGAACTCGGACGATGATACATATCTCTACGTGAACGTGATGACGACGTCCTCGTCCGGCGGGACGTGCGCATCGCGCTACGACGCGTTCCTCTACACGCACGCGACCGCCACGCTGTCGTATCGCGATCGGCCGGTGCTCGTACAGGTCTCGCTGCTGCATCGTGGCGGGATGACCAGCGGCGTGCCGCCGGCGCACGCCACCACCGTGACCCGCGGGCTGGAAGGCTACGTCGACACGTTCATGGCCCAGATCAGGGAGGCCAATAAGTGAATTAAGAATTAAGAATTTGGAATTAAGAATTCGTGACCCGCATTCTTAATACTTACTTCTTGATTCTTAATTGTGCGATCGCGTCAACCCAGCCTGTGCGCACTCGTCGACGACGGTCAGATAACGCTGCACGCCGTCTTTTCCAATCACGTACGGATTCGGATCACCCGGCTTGCGCCGCTCGAGCGCCGGGATCTTCGTCTTCGATCCGTCGAAGATGGTGTGGTTCGAGATGAGGACGTCGGCGCCCGCTTTTGCAGTGACCTCCTTGAACTTGCGCGCGGAGGCGCTGTAGGTCTCGAACCAGAACTTCTCCGGACGCTCAGCGGTGATGTACGGCGCCGGATTCGCCATCCAGTTGAACGCCGTCCCGCCCCACGACGCGACGACATGCTTCTCACCGTGATCGGTGACCGGGAACACCGTGGACAGCGTTCCCAGCGTGTGACCGGGTGTCGCGTAGATCGTCAACGTCGTTTCACCGAGCGTGAGCTTCTGCCCGTCAGTCCCCACCATATCGCGGCGCGGCTTGCTGCCGGTGGATCGATCGAGGAGATCCCAGTCGGCCGCGCCGAGGATCACGTGCGAGTTGAACGTGTCCTGCAGATATTTCGCGCCGCCGGAGTGATCGGCGTGTCCGTGGCTGACGATCACGTACTTGATGTTCGCGGGATCGAGGCCAAGCTTCTTCAGTCCTCCGACCACTTCGTCGTCTACTGAATAGTCGAAGATCGAGTCGATGAGGATGATGCCCGCGGACGTATTGATCGCCCAGACGGAGTATTCGGTCTGGCCGACGAAGTAGAGGTTGTCGAACACCTTCACCGGTTCGGCGTGCCACGTGTCGCGCGCCGGCGGACCGGGCGGCCGCGGCGCCGCGCCGGGCGCGGGTCGCGGTTCAGCGGGGGTTCGAGGAACCGCCTCCGTACAGATACGGCTGAAGACGCCGGCGAAGTCGGTGCCCGCCGCTGCCTTCGCAGCCGTGACGTGCGCCTGGCTTTGCGCCGACTGTGCTGTTATTGCGGCGCCGGCACCGACGAGCGCGATCAACGTGACAAACAGAAGTCGCTTCAGCATCGGTTCTCTCCGTGCCGCGCATTATAGGCGTTGCGCGCGGGTCAGGCGTGACACCCCGACAGCGATTTGGCGGCACGCCGATTCGGCACGCTCTGTGCTCGCGCATTCGCCGCGTGCCGCGAACCCTCGCTGACTCGAAAGGCCGCGCGAAAGCGGTCACCATAAGCGCCGCATTCCTGACGCTCCTGTTGAGCGTCTTTGCCGTGCCGCTGGCGGCGCAGGACACCGATGTCACCTCGGGCGGACAAGCGCCCGAGGCGTCCACGCCGGCGCCGTACGTTCCGATCAGCTTCGGCGAACGGATCGGCTGGATCGTCGACGGCAGCATCGGCCCGCGCTCGCTCGGCGTGGGCGCGATAACGACGTCCTGGCAGACGGCGTGGAACACGCCGGAAGAATGGGGTCGCACCTGGTCGGGCGCGGCCAGACGATTCGCTGCCCGGGAAGCTGACGTGACGATCTCGAACACGCTCGAAGCCGGGCTCGGCGCCATCTGGGGTGAAGAGCCCCGCTACATTCCGTCCCAACGTCACGGCATCTGGCCGCGCGTGCGCTACGCGGCGAAGACGGTGTTTCTCACGCAGCGGCGCGACGGGCACCTCGCGCCGGCGTGGGGGCGCTACGTGGGCAACACCGTGAACAACGTGATCGAGAACGCGTGGCTGCCGCCGAGCGTGACCACTCCTCGCGAAACCATCATCAGGAGCGCCAACGGCTTTCTCAGCAGGCTGATCGGGAACATGTACGAGGAATTCCGGCCCGACGCTCAGCGGCTACTGCGTCGACGTCTACGACCTAACTCCTGATGGCTGCAACGACGTGCTCGGGCAGTTTGCCGAACGCGACCTGCCGCGTCGCCACGTTCAGACGGTTCCACACGTTGATGGTCGCGATCGCGAGCAGGAGAGAGGCGAGTCCGCGGTCGTCGTAGTGCCGCGCGGCTTCGTTCCAGATGTCGTCGGGCACGGGGTCAGGCCGATCGCTGAGCCGTGTGACGGCCTCGGTCAGCGCCAGCGCCGCGCGCTCGGCGTCCGTGAAGTACGGCGCGTC
>DATFXR010000203.1:0-3363 GCA_035315685.1 Vicinamibacterales bacterium
GCTCTCGAAGTTCCCGCGCGAGCGCGTGATTGGCATGGCCGGCGTGCTCGATTCGGCCCGCATGCGCGCGTTCATCGCCAAGGAACTGAACGTGTCGGTAGAGAACGTGCACGCGTTCGTTCTCGGCGGCCACGGCGACACGATGGTGCCGCTGCCGCGCTATTCGACGGTCGCGGGCATCCCGATCACGGAGCTGATGGACAAGGCGACGATCGACCGGATCACCGCGCGGACGGCGAGTGGCGGAGCGGAGATCACGCAGCTGGTCGGCACCAGCGCCTGGTACGCCCCTGGCGCATCCGTGGTCGAGATGGTCGAGGCGATCATGCTCGACAAGAAGAAGATCGTTCCGTGCTCGGTGTTCATGCAGGGTGAGTACGGGATCAAGGATCTGTACGTCGGCGTGCCGGTGAAGCTCGGGGCTCGCGGTCTGGAGCAGGTGATTCAGATCACGCTGACGCCGGACGAGGACGCGGCGTTCAGGAAGTCAGCTGCTGCGGTCAAGGAACTGGTGGACGTGATCGGCGTGTAACAGTCCGGGCTTGGGACTGGCGGACGAGGCGTCGGTCCCACGTCGCCAGTCTCAAGTCGCCAGCCCCGAGTCCCCAGTTCCCCAGTCCCCAGCCCCGACAGGCCCCGCGGAACGATACGACGCGTGGCTTCGTATAATGCCTGCAATGAAGGCGAAAGACGTCTACGTCGGCGAGCTCGAACAGCAGATCCTGCTGATCGTCCTCCGGCTCGGCGACGCTGCGTACGCCAATCCGATCGGCGAGATGCTGGGCTCGGTCGCGCAGCGTCGTGTTGGACGCGGCGCTCTCTACACGGCGCTCGAGCGCCTCGAAGCCAAGGGTTGCCTGCGCTCGTCGATGGGTGAGCCGCTGCCGGAGCGGGGCGGCCGGGCGCGCCGCTACTTCACGGTCACAGCGGCCGGGATGCGCGCGCTGCGCGAGTCGCGCCGCGTGCTGCTCGGGCTGTGGGACGGCCTCGAGTCGAAGCTGGAGACGCCGTGACGACCAGCCCCGCGCCACCGCCGCCGCGCGCCGCCGAGCGGCTGCTCGATCGCGCGCTTGCCGGCGCCGTGTATCACGACGACATCGTCGGTGACCTTCACGAGGAATTCGCCACCGTCGCCGCGAAGCGCGGCGCGATGCTCGCACGTCTCTGGTACGTCTCTCAGGTTCTGCGGCTCACCACGAGATACCCGTTTCGCGTCACGATCTTCTCACCCGCGACACATTACTCGCCTGACGCTCGGGGAGGCACTGCGATGGACCGTTTATTCATGGACGTTCGCTATGCCTTCCGATCGCTCCTCAAGCGTCCGACGACGACAGCGACCATTGTCGCGACGCTGGCGCTCGGGATCGGTGCGAACGCGGCCGTGTTCGGCGTCGTCGACGCAATGCTGCTGCACCCGTTCGTGATGAAGGACGTCGATCGCATCGTCATGCCGATCACGACGACGCCGCGATTCACCGGCCATCGCGAAACCGTCTCTGCCGCCGATTTTCTCGACTGGCGGCGCGCCGTGTCCGGCGGCGCCATCGAGCACCTGGCTGCCGCCGACTGGTGGGACGCCAACATCGTCGGCCGGGACGAGCCTGAGCGGGTGCTCGGCTTTCGCGTGTCGCCGGAATTCTTCACCGCACTCGACGGCCGCGCGGCACTCGGCCGGACGTTCCTCGCCGAAGAAGAAGTGGCGGCCAACTCGAAGCGCGTCGTGCTGAGCGACGGGTTGTGGCGGCGGCGGTTCGGCGCCGATCCGTCGATCGTCGGCCAGCCGGTGCTGATCGACGCGACGCAGTGGATCGTCGTCGGCGTGATGCCGCCGAGCTTCACGTTTCCGCTGCTCGCCGAAGTGTGGTCGCCACTGACCTTCGACGACAAGGCGGCCCGCAACCGCACCGCGCACTATCTCACCGTATTCGGACGGCTGGCGAACGGACGCACGCTGGACGAGGCGCGGGCGCAGATGAAAACGATCGCGCAGCGGCTCGCTTCGGAGCACGCCGACACCAACGCGCAGCTTGGCGCAGAGGTATTCACGCTGAGCGGCGGGATGGCGGACGTAGGGGTGCCTTCCGTGCTCGGCCTGTGGCAGGCCGCGGGGCTGTTCGTGCTGCTGATCGCGTGTGCGAACATCGCGAACCTGCTCCTGGCGCGCGCGGCCGAGCGCGAGCGCGAGATTGCGATTCGGCTTGCGCTGGGCTCCAGCCGGGGCCGCATCGTCCGTGAATCGCTGCTCGAGAGCGCCATGCTCGTCGCATTCGCGCTGCCGCTGTCGCTGGCCGTGGGATCCGCGAGCCTGCGTCTGATGCACGCGATGATGCCGGCGCGGATCGTACGCTTCATCGCCGGATGGGACCGCCTCGGGCTCGACGCGTGGACCATCGGTGGCACCATCGCCTGCGCCGTGATCGCCGCGTTGATCTTCGGTGCGCTCCCGGCCGTGCACACGGCGCGCGGCATCGTTGCCGACGCGCTGAAGTCGGACGGGCGGACCGGCGCCGGACCGGGACGGCAGCGCCTGCGCCGTGCGCTCGTCGTCGCCGAAATCGCGCTCGCGCTGCCGCTGCTGGTCGCGGCGATGTTGAGCATTTCGACCATCCGCAACTTCCTGATCTCCTGGCAAGGCTACGACCCGAACAACGTGCTGACGCTGCGTGCGGTGCTGCCGGAGTCGCGGTATCCGGAGGCCGACAGCCGCGCGCGCTTCGCGTCGCGTTCGCTCGAGCGGCTGACGGCGGTGCCAGGCGTGCACCAGGCGTCGGTCGGCAACGTGATTCCAGCTGTCGACAGCAACAGCAGGCGCGCCGTCGAAATCGCCGGGCAGCCGATCGCCGAGCTGTCGAAGTGGCCGCGCGTCGACTACCGGGTGATTTCGCCGCACTACTTCGACGTCCTGCGCATGCCGTTGCTGTCGGGCCGCGCGTTCACCGCGCTCGATCAGCAGGGGGCGGAGCCGGTCGCGATCGTCAGCGAGTCGATGGCCCGCAAGTTCTGGCCGTCTGGCGGCGCGATCGGCGAGCGGGTGCGCATTGCCGACGGCGAATGGGCGCGCATTGTCGGGATTTGTGGCGACGTCGTGCACGACTGGTTCGACGGGCGCGTGCCGACGCTGTACCGGCCACTGCCACAGGAGCCGAGCGACTCGCTGATTTTCGCGCTGCGCACCGCTGGCGATCCGCTGTCGCTGGTCAGCGAGGCGCGCGCCGCGATCGCGCGCGTCGACGCGACCCAGCCCGTGTTCGAGATCATGAGCCTGCGGCAGGTGCTCAGCGAGCGAACGATCAGCCTGCAGTACATCGCCGCGGTGATGGCGGCGTTTGCCGGTCTTGCGCTGCTCCTCGCGCTGCTCGG
>DATFXR010000204.1:0-6682 GCA_035315685.1 Vicinamibacterales bacterium
CCGAGAAAGACGACATCGCGCGTGTGACTGAGGATCGCCGGGATGTCGGACGCGACGAAGAATTCGCCGTCGCCGAGGCCGACGACGATCGGCGGACCGTTGCGGACCGTCACGATCTTCTGCGGATCGTCGGCGGAAATCAGCACCAGCGCGAACAGGCCGCGCATCAGCATCAGCGCGCGCCGCACCGCGTTCTCGAGGCCGTCGTCCTTCATCTCGCGCTCCACCAGATGAGCGACGATCTCGGTGTCGGTCTCCGTGACGAACGTATGCCCCTGTCGCTGCAGCTCGAGTTTCAGATCGAGGTAGTTCTCGATGATGCCGTTGTGCACGACGACGATCTTGCCGGTGCAGTCGCGGTGCGGGTGGGCGTTCTCTTCGGTGGGGCGACCGTGCGTCGCCCAGCGGGTGTGGCCGACGCCGTAGTCGCCAGCGAGGGGAGCCGCACCAATCACCGTTTCGAGGTTGGACAGCTTGCCGGCGCTGCGGCGCAGATCGACGCGCCCGTTCTTCACCACTGCGACGCCCGCGGAATCGTAGCCGCGATACTCCAGCCGCCGCAGCCCTTCGATCAGGACCGGAACGACCTCCTTCGAGCCGATGTAGCCGATGATCCCGCACATTGGGCAATTCCTCTTGGGATTCGGGATTTGGGATTCGGGATTTGGGATTCGGGAGTGGCTGCGAGGGCTGTCACGCCGGTCGAGTGCGTGATCCGTCAACCTTCGCGAATCCAGAGTCCCGCCTGCCGACTGTCGACTGTCGACTGCCGACCGTCGACTTCCTAATCCCGAGTCTGTCGTTTCTTCTTCCGCTCAGCGACCCAGTTCTCGATGTTGCGCTGCTTGCCCGCGCTGACGGCAAGCGCGCCCGCTGGCACGTCCTCGCGGATGGTGGTCCCGCTGCCGACATAGGCGCCCGTGCCAACCGAGACGGGTGCGATGAGTTGCGTGTCGCTGCCAATGAACGCGCCGTCCTCGATGACGGTCTGGTTCTTGTTCACGCCGTCGTAGTTACACGTGATCGTGCCGGCGCCGATGTTGACCTTCTCGCCGATCGTGGCGTCCCCGAGATACGCCAGATGGCCGGCCTTCGAACCAGCGCCGAGCACGGTCTTCTTCAGCTCGACGAAGTTGCCGATGTGCGCGCCCTCGCGGACGTCCGCGCCGTTGCGCAGATGGGCGAATGGACCAATGGTCGCCGAGTCACCGAGACGCGACTTCACGATCAGGCAGTGGTTCAGGACGACGACGTGATCACCGATGGCCGAGTCGACGATCCGCACGCCGGCGTGGATCTCACAGCCGGCGCCGATTGTCGTGCGTCCCTCGAGGAACACGCACGGGTGAATCACCGTATCGGCCCCGACGCTGACGTCGCGATCGATGTAGGTGGTCGCCGGATCCTCAATCGTCACGCCAGCCGCCATGAGCTCAGCGTTCTTCTGATCGCGAACGGCGCGGCTCAATGCCGCGAGCTCGCTCCGGCTGTTGATTCCCCGAATCTCGTCGGCGTTCGGCACGGTCACGGTTTCCACGATCAGTCCTCGCTCTCGATAGATGGACACCAGATCCGGCAGGTAATACTCGCGCTGCGCATTTTCCGCGGCGATGCTCCGCACGGCGTCGAAAAGGCCGTCGAGCGCAAACGCGTAGATGCCGGAATTGATCTCTCGGATCTGCCGCTCCGCAGCAGTAGCATCCTTCTCCTCGACAATGCGTGCAATCTGCTCGCCGGCCCGGACAATACGGCCATAGCCGGTGGGGTCCTCGACCACCGCGGTGAGGACCGTCGCCATCGCGCCGCGCGTGATGTGGCGGTTGACCAGTGCATTAAGCGTGGCAGCGCTGAGCAATGGGACGTCGCCGGACAGCAGAACCAGGGTTCCCGACGAGCCGCGAAGCGCCTCCTGGGTCTGCAAGAGCGCGTGGGCTGTCCCAAGTTGTGGCTCCTGCACCACAAAAGTGATGTCGCCGCGCTGTCCGAGCGAGGACCGCAGGGCCTCAGCCTGATGTCCGATGACGACAGTGATCGAGCGCGGTTCAATGGCGGCGGCTCCCGCCAGGACGTACTCGATGAGCGGCTGTCCCGCGATGCGGTGGAGCACTTTCGGCAAGGCTGACTTCATCCGAGTGCCTTTGCCGGCAGCGAGAATGACGACGTGCGTGTCCATCGATGGCCGATCCCGGCCTCGTCAATTATCGCGCCGGGCGCGTTTTGAGTGGGCGCCGGCGGTCGAGACGCGGAATTGACGGAACTTCGAGGGCGGCTCGGAATGCCTCATCGGCGCGGAGCGGCTCGAGATCGGGATCAGTCCGGGCGAGCGCGCGATTCTCAGGGTTCAGGGCGATCGCCCGCTCCAGATGAGCGACCGCCTCGGCGTGCTCGTTGCGCTGCGCATGTGCGACGGCGAGCATATAAAGTGCGTGATCGTTGTCCGGATCCTCGTCCCGCACGAGGCGCAAGTGCGCGATCGCCTGGTCGTACTGACCACCGTTGATGGCCAGCGTCGCGGCGTACAGACGCTCGTCAATCGTCTGTGGCGCGGCCTCGCGGTGGGTCGCCTGTCGCTCACAGATGTTCAGGTAGAGCCGCACTCGCTCGTGAAGTTCCTTTTCTTCGGGGTATAGCCGCAGCACCGACTCGAGGAGGTTGGTTGCTTCATCGTACGCATGCCTCTGCAGCGCCTCGAGGCCGCGTTCGTAAATAGCAACCGCCTCAAAATAGGTCGATCGCCGTTGCGGCGTAGTTTGTTGAATCGGGGGCATTTGCGGCCGGACCGAAGGTGGATTGTCGGGGGACGCGACACGCGCGACCGGCGGTTCGGCTGAGGGTTTGCCCGGACGAGGAAGCGGCCGCCGCTGCTGCTTGGCCATAAACGACGCGCGCCCGAGTCAGGCACGCGAAAAGGCGGGTAACGTAACAGAACGTCTCAGGTGGGTCAAGCGAGGCCTCTACAGGTGTGTGAGATCGTCACATTATGTTATTTGACTGATTTTTTCGCTCGTTCGAGCCGCGCGTAGACGTCATTCGGTGCGATTCCATGGCGCCTTGCCAGGACGCCGATGGCTTTCCGCCTGGTCAGGCCGTGATTAGCGGTCATTTCACCAAATTCTGCCACGAGATCGGCAGGTTCGCTCGCGAGCGTGCCAGACTCGGGTACGTTCGCGACCACGGTGAATTCACCTCTTGGCACACCAAGCTGTTGAATAATATATGATATCTGTCCTTTGACTACTTCCTCGTGTGCCTTCGTCATCTCGCGTCCAATTGCAACCTCGCAGTCGCCGGCCACGCGTCGCAAATCGCCAAGAGTTTCGAGGATTCGATGAGGCGCCTCGAAGAAAACGATCGTTCCGCCAATCGCAGCCAGTCGCTCGAACCAGGCATTTCTGGCGTTCACCTTAGTTGGGGGAAATCCTAGAAAAGCAAATGAGTCGGTCTCAAACCCTGATGCCGTCAATGCCGCCAGGACGGCGCTTGGGCCCGGGATCGGCTCCACTCGGATACCGGCGTCGAGCGCCGCGCGGATCAGGGTCGCGCCCGGGTCGGAAACAGTCGGTGTTCCTGCGTCGGACACGAGCGCCACGTTGTCACCGCGCCGCAGTCGATCGACGAGCGCAACCGACCGAATCGTCTCGTTGTGCTCGTGGAGGCTCGTGGTTGGTGTAGCGATTGCGTGGCGAGCGAGGAGGTGGGCCGTGCGCCGCGTGTCTTCTGCCGCAATGACGGCGACCTCCCGCAGGACGCGCAGGGCCCGCAGCGTGATGTCTTCGAGGTTGCCGATCGGGGTGGCGACCACGAAGAGCGTGCCGGGCATCTGGAGGAACCCGTTTATTGTACCATTGGCGGATCTGTGTTGGCGGAACCAGCTCGTCCGGTAAAGCCCGGGCACAACCGCAGAAACGATGATTGCTTCCGAGCCTCTTCCTCATTTCGTCGACGATCTGCTCGGGTATCTTCACGAGACACATCCGACGCACGCGACGCTCGACGGCGTCCATACGCACGATGATCTGCTCGAAGACGTCAGCCGCCACGCCATCGACAGCGAAACGCGCGCCCTGGCCGGTTATCTGCGGCGGCTCGATGAGATCGATCGCGAGGGGCTGACCCCGGTCGAGAAGCTCGAGCACCGCATGCTCACGTCCCACCTCCAGGGTCGGATGTTCGAGCTCGAAGCGGTTCGCACCTGGGAGCGCAATCCGCAGTTCTATTCGGACCTGCTCGCATCGAGCCTCGCCGGTCAAACGCTCTTCTCGCACGCGCCGGCCGCCGAGCGCGCCCGTCGTGTGCTCTCGAAGCTTCGCCAGACGCCGCGTCTGATTCAGGCGGCCCGCGACAACATCAAGGAGCCTCCCGGCATCTTCGTCAAGCTCGGTATCGAGACGATGAAGGGGGCGCTGAAGTTCATCGACGACGAGCTGCCGCGTGCGTTCGCCGACGTCGACGATCTGCATCTGCTTGGCGATCTCGCCGACGCGCAGATGGAAGCCTCGCACGCTGTCGGCGCCTACGTGCAGTACCTCGAGACGGAAGTCGCGCCGAGGGCACGCGCGTCGTTCCGTCTCGGGCGCGATCGATTCGAGCAGAAGCTCCGTCTGGAGGAAGGGATTCCGATTCCGGTCGATCGACTGCTGACGATCGCCGAACGCGAGTTGCACGCGACGCAGGACGCCTTCCAGGCGGTTGCCGGGAAATTGAACGGCGGCGATCCCCTCGACGCCTGGACCCGCACCAAGGCGCAGCATCCAAAGCCAGGCGAGCTCGTCGCGGTCGGCCGCGAGCAGCTCGCCGAGCTCATCACCTTCCTCGAGCGGCAGTCGCTCATCACGCTGCCGCAAGGTGAGCCGATCGCCGTCGCGCCGACTCCCGACTTCTACCGCTGGTCGTTCGCCAGCATGTGGACTCCGGGTCCGTTCGAGACCAAGCCGACGCGCGCGTACTACTACCTCACGGACGTCGATCCGTCATGGCCGGCTGACCGCCAGGACGAGCATCTGCGCGACTACAACTACCCGACGCTGTGGTCGATCTCCATTCACGAGGTCTACCCCGGTCACTTCCTGCATTACCAGCATCTCCGCCGGGTCGAGTCGAAGGCGCGCAAGTCGATTCTCTTTGCACCGGCATCGTTCGTCGAGGGCTGGGCGCACTACTGCGAGCAGATGATGATCGAGGCGGGCTTCGGCCGCCAGGACTACGGCATCAGGCTGGGACAGCTCGCCGAGTCGCTCATCCGTCTGGTCCGCTTCATCGTGTGCATCAGGCTGCATGCCGAAGACATGTCGGTGGAACAGGGTGTACGCTACTTCCGCGAAGAGGCGTACCTCGAGGAGAGCAGCGCGCGCCGCGAAGCGGAGCGCGGCACGTTCGATCCGACCTATCTCGTGTACTCGCTCGGCAAGCTGATGCTGCTGAAGCTGCGCCAGGACGTGAAGCAGCAGCAGGGCAAATCCTTTTCACTGCGATCGTTTCACGACACGCTGCTCGGCCAGGGCACCGCGCCCATCTGGCTGCATCGGCAGCTGATGCTCGGTGACGAAGCGGGTGATCTCCTCGACTGATCGCGGGCAGCGCTGATTGATATATGCCTCTGTACGAATACCAATGTGACGAATGCGGTCACACCTTCGAAAAGATTCAGAAGTTCTCCGACCCGCTCGAAAATGCCTGCCCGAAGTGCGGCGGGCCGGTGCGGAAGCTGATGTCGTCGCCGGCGATCCAGTTCAAGGGAAGCGGCTGGTACATCACCGACTACGCGAAGAAAGACACCGGCGCCGCGAAGAGCGATGGGGCCGGCGACAGCAAGACCGACCGGACAGACAAAACCGAGACGGCTGACAAGAGCGGTTCGTCGGAGAGCAAGACCGAGACACCGGCGTCGAAACCTGCAAAGCCGGCGGCCACCGCCAAGGACAGCAAGACGACGTAGCGGTTTGCGGTCCGGGTGCGTCGTTATCGCTTGGCGACCGTCGGGCGCAGGTCGAGCGCCGTCAGGTAGTCGGAGAACTTGCCCGCAAGGTCCGGACGCCGCAGCGCAAAGTAGACCACGGCCTTCAGGAATCCCAGCTTGTTCCCCGTGTCGTGGCGGACGCCCCTCACCTCGTAGGCGTAGATTGGTCGCGATTTCAGCAGCTCGCGCAGGCCGTTGGTGAGCTGAATCTCGCCCGTTCGATCGCTTTTCGTCTTCGCGAGGCAGGTGAAGATGTCGGGCGTGAGGATGTAGCGGCCGATGATCGCGAGATCTGACGGCGCTTCCTCCTTCGGCGGCTTCTCCACGAGATCGGTGACGCGATAGATGCGGTCGCCGAGGCCCGCGCCGGCCTCGACGGCAATCACGCCGTAGCTCGAGATGTCGTCGCGCGGTACCCGTTCGACCGCCAGCACCGGTCCGCCGAGCCGCTCGAAGACGTCGATCAACTGCTTGGTCGCCGGCGGGTCCGCATCGATCACGTCGTCGCCGAGGATCACCGCGAATGGCTCGTTGCCGACCAGCTCGCGCGTGACGAGGACCGCGTGGCCGAGGCCGAGCGGTTCACCCTGGCGCACGTACGCGAAGTTGATCATGTTCGAGATCTTGCGGACCTCGTCGAGCTGCTCGCGCTTGCCGCGCGCTTCGAGAAACGTCTCGAGCTCCACCGACACGTCGAAGTGATCTTCGATGGCGTTCTTGCCGCGG
>DATFXR010000205.1:0-6761 GCA_035315685.1 Vicinamibacterales bacterium
GCGGCCCGCCGAGCGCGCTCGATCGCTTGCGCAGGCGTCCTCGGGCTGTTGGGAAGCGCGTTTTCCTCGACGGCGGGCAGGCCGATGTCCTGAATATCGTAGGGAAGGCGACCGGTCGCTGTTTGACCCTTGAGCGAGAGGACCAGCGCGGTCACGCCGATCAGCGCAACGCCAAAGGTTCCGGCACGAAATCGAAACATGCGTGTATTCTAGCCGGTGAAAGTCAGACGACTATGAAACGCTTACATGAGTGACACACTTTTTCACAAAGTTTGGAACGCGCACGCGGTCCGCACGCTACCGAGTGGGCAAACTCAACTGTTCGTCGGCCTGCATCTCGTACACGAAGTGACGACGCCGCAGGCGTTCGACATGTTGCGACAGCATGGCTGGCGCGTGGCGTTCCCGGATCGCACGTTCGCGACCGTCGATCACATCGTCCCGACCAGCACGCAGCAGCGACCGTTCCTCGACGTGATGGCCGAGGAGATGGCGTCCGCGCTCGAACGCAACTGCCGCGACGCCGGCATCCCGCTGTGGGCGCCGGACAACGACAACCAGGGCATCGTGCACGTGATCGGACCGGAGCTGGGACTCACGCAGCCGGGCATGACGATCGCGTGCGGCGACAGCCACACGTCAACGCACGGCGCGCTCGGCGCCATCGCGTTCGGTATCGGCACCTCGCAGGTGCGCGACGTGCTCGCGTCGCAGTGCCTGGCGCTCGACCCGTTGAAGGTCCGCCGGATCGAGGTGACCGGGTCGCTCGGGCGCGGCGTCTACGCGAAGGACGTGATCCTGACGATCATCCGCCGGCTCGGCGTGCAGGGCGGCGTCGGTTATGCCTACGAGTACGGCGGCAGCACGCTCGAGGCGATGACCATCGACGAGCGGATGACGATCTGCAACATGTCGATCGAAGGCGGCGCCCGGGTCGGCTACGTGAACCCGGACGACACGACGTTCTCGTACTTGCGCGGACGGCCGTTCGCGCCGTCGGGTGACGCATTCGATCGCGCCGTCGCGTGGTGGCGGCGCATGGCGTCGGACCGGGACGCCGCGTACGACGATCGCGCCGCGTTCGACGCGTCGGCCATCGAACCGACGGTGACCTGGGGCATCAATCCTGGACAGTCGGTCGCAGTGTCAGAACCGATCGCGGCGGAGCCGAACGACGAGGCGCTGGCGTTCATGGGATTTCGTCCGGGCGCGCGCGTGCAGGGCACGCGGATCGACGTCGCGTTCATCGGGTCGTGCACCAACGGCCGCCTGTCGGATCTCGAGGAAGCCGCGCGCATCGTCCGCGGCCATCGCGTCGCGCCGCACGTCAAGGCGCTGATCGTGCCCGGTTCGCGCGCCGTCCGGCGGGAAGCCGAGGCGCGCGGGCTCGATCAGGTGTTCATCGACGCCGGCTTCGAGTGGCGCGGGGCCGGTTGCTCGATGTGCCTCGGGATGAACCCCGATCGCCTGGTCGGCAACCAGATGTCCGCTTCGTCGTCGAACCGCAATTTCAAAGGGCGGCAAGGCAGCCCAACGGGCCGCACGCTGCTGATGAGCCCAGCCATGGTGGCCGCCGCTGCGATTGCCGGCGAAGTCGTCGATGTGCGAGAGATCCTCGAAGGAGTGCCCGCGTGAGCGTCCAGAGTTCAGCTAGCCCCAAGCCCCCAGCCGCCAGCCCCGGCGTGGCAGGGCCCATCGTGCGGGTCGAGGGACGCGCCCTGCCGCTGAGAGGCAATGACATCGACACCGATCGCATCATGCCGGCGCGGTTTCTCGTCGCCGTGTCCTTCGAAGGGCTGGAACGGCATCTCTTCGAGGACGATCGCAAGGCCGACACGCGGCATCCGTTCAACGACGCGCACTACGCAGGCGCGCCGATCCTGGTCGTCAATGCGAACTTCGGCTGCGGATCGTCGCGCGAACACGCACCGCAGGGACTGGTGCGCGCCGGTATTCGCGCCGTGATCGGCGAGTCATTCTCGGACATCTTCCAGGGCAATGCGGCGATGCTCGGCATGCCGTGCTTTGCCGCCGCAGCTGCGGATGTCGAGCGTCTGCAGACGCTGGTCGAGTCGTCGCCAGAGACGACGATCGCGGCCGACGTCGCCACCGGCGCCATCGCCGCGGGCGCAGTGACGTTCATCGCGACGCTGCCGCCGGCGCTTCGCGACGCGTTCGTGTCCGGCCAGTGGAACCCGACCGCCATGCTGCTCGACAACTTCGACCAGGTACGGGCAGTGGCAGCGCAATTGCCGTACATCCGCGGGTTCTGACACCCGCGGCGCAATTAAGAATTAGGAAGTAAGATTTAAGAATTCGTGCAAGTCGTCGCGGCTCGTCGAATGGGTCGAGCGTCGTCGAACGTGTGTACGAATTCTTACTTCTTAATTCTTGATTCTTAATTGCTCAGGCCGGCACGCGGGCTTGCTTCTCCTGGGCGACTCCGAGAAACGCATCTGCGGCGTGCGAGCGGTGCGCGTTGCGGCAGACGAGCATCACCTGGCGTCTGCGTGAGATGCCAGATACCGGAACGGCGACCAGGCGTCCGTTTGCGATCTCGGTGATTGCACAGCGGCGCGGAAGCAGCGCCACGCCGAGCCTGAGCTCGACGGCGCGCTTGATGCCGTCGAGACTCGGCAGCGAGATCACCATCGTCAGCGGAACATGATGCTCCTCGAAGAGGCGCAGCACCCGCTCGCGTGCTGGAGAGGGATCGTTGTGGGCAACCACCGGCTCGCGCGCGACGTCTTCCATCGCCACCTGCTTGCGCTGCGCGAGCTCGTGTGACGGATGCACGAGCAGCACGAGCTCGTCGCTGCCGACGTGCACCTCCAGCAGTCCTTCCTCCGATGGATGAAAGGTGAGCGCGCCGAAGTCGAGGCTGCCCTGCTGCACTTCCACAGCGATCTGCCGCGCCGGCACGCGGCGAACGTCGATCGTGATTTCGGGGTGACGCTGACGGAAGCGCGAGATCAGCGGCAGCAGCGTATGAACGGCTGCCTCGTTGGCGCCGATCAGCACCCGGCCGCGCCGGAGATCGCGGAGCTCGCGAACCGCCGACTCGGTCTCTTCAGCGAGCCGCACCAGCCGCTGGCCGTAGTTCTCGAGCATGCGGCCCGCTTCGGTCAGCGTCCCGTTCTTCGACGACCGGTCGAACAACTGCTCGCCGAGCTCGACCTCCAGCCGCCGGACAGCCTGGCTGACGGCAGGCTGCGTGCGATGCACCTTCGCCGCGGCGCGGGAAAAGCTCCGCTCATGGGCGACGGCCAGGAAGATTTTGAGTGCGCTCAGGTCCATAGACGGTGTCAGCTTATAACAGGTCGTTATTGTTCGGTAATCATTATCACTTTGACTTCTAGCCTGCCGGCGGCTACAACTACCATCATGACCACACCAGCACGCGTGATCGTCTTCGATACGACCCTGCGCGACGGCGAGCAGGCACCGGGCTTCTCGCTCGATGTGCCGTCCAAGCTCGCGATGGCGCGGGCACTCGACGGGCTTGGCGTGGACATCATCGAGGCCGGATTTCCGATCGCCTCCCCGGCCGATTCGGAAGCGGTGCGGCAGATCGCCACCGAGGTGCGACGCCCGGTGATCGCCGCGCTCGCGCGGACGACCACCAAGGACATCGACGAGGCGGCGCGCGCGCTGCAGCCGGCCGCCCGGTCGCGCATCCACACCTTTCTTGCCACCTCCGATCTCCACCTCGCCGCCAAGCTGCGCATCTCGCGCGACGAGTGTCTGGCGGCGGCGGTCAGCGCCGTGACGCACGCGCGCACCTTCACCGACGATGTGGAGTTCTCGGCGGAGGACGCGACGCGCAGCGACCGCGACTTCCTGTGCCGCGTGATCGAAGCGGTCATCGACGCGGGCTGCACGACGGTGAACCTGCCCGACACGGTCGGATACGCAACGCCCGACGAGATCCGCGAGTTCTTCACCGAGATCATGGCGCGGGTGCCGAACGCGCACCGGGCCGTCTTCAGCGCGCACTGCCACAACGATCTCGGTCTCGCCGTCGCGAACAGCCTCGCCGCCATTCAGGGCGGGGTGCGCCAGGTCGAGTGCGCGATCAACGGCATCGGCGAGCGCGCGGGCAACGCCTCGCTCGAAGAGTTCGTGATGGCGCTGCGCGTCCGCCAGGATCGCCTGCCGTACGACACGGCGATTCATTCGCCCGGACTGTACGAAGCGAGCCAGTTGCTGTCGAGCGTCACCAGCGAACCGGTGCAGGCGAACAAGGCCATCGTCGGCCGCAACGCGTTCGCGCACGAGGCCGGCATTCACCAGGACGGCGTGCTGAAGGACGCGCGCACCTACGAGATCATGCGCCCGGAGGACGTCGGCCAGTCGGTGTCCTCGCGGCTCGTGCTCGGCCGTCATTCCGGCCGCCACGCGGTGCAGTCGCGGTGCGAAGCGCTCGGCTTCACGCTCAGCGGCGCCGAGATCGCCGAGGTCTACCGGGCGGTCATCTCGCTCGGCGAGCACCGGAAGGCCATCGGCGACGGCGACCTCCGCCGCATCGTCGATCGCGTCCGGACGCCCGCATCGAGCAGCGCGCCGCCCTCACCGGCGCACCACCTCGAAGCCGTCGGCTACGGCCACGGCGTGTGAACAATTAAGAATTTAGGATTAAGAATTAAGAATTCGTGGTCACGACTGCGACGCTGCAGACAGCGTGACATGCATTTTTAATTCTTACTTCCTGATTCTTAATTGCTGCGCGGCGGCGCCAACGGGCTACCGCTTTATCTCCATTTGATCCAGCCGGCGGCGCGGTGTAGAGTGCTCCGCACACTCACAGCAGGAAGCCTGTGGCTGGCCGCTTTCTCAGGGCGTCGGCTGCGGCGCCGCTCCCGGCGCGAGGTTGTTCCTGCGCACCCGCCCGCCTCGTCGGCACTTTCCGGTTCACTCGGGTCGGCAACCGTATAACGGCAGGAGCGTTCCTGCGGGAGCTCGCGATGCGTTCCATCTTCCTGTGCGCCATCGGCGCAGCTGCGCTGATGGTGGTGGCGGTGTCGCAGGCGGCGTGCTCGGACGACAAGGAGACCGTGCAGGCGGCGGCGGACGCCCCGATCGGGATCGAGACGAGTCAGATGTTCGTGACGGTCGAGAACCGGGCCGGCGCGCCGCTGCTCGATCTGGCGATCACGGTGCAAACGCCCTCCGCGCCCTACACGTATCTGATCTCCCGGCTCGAGGCCGGCCAGAAGCGCGACGTGCCGGTGAGCAGCTTTTCGAGCCGGGACGGCACCTCCCTGAACCTGCGCCTCATCAAACCTCGAAGCGTCCGCGCCAGCGCGAAGGACCTCACCAACAAACCCTACGAAGCGCAGGCGCCGTGGAAATGAAGACGAGAGGTTCTTCAGGTTTCAGGGTTCTAGAACTTTAGAACCCTAGAACCTCGGCGTCGCGGTACACTCGCTCGCGCCGTGCCCTTGACGATCGGCGAACGCCTTGGCGCTTACGAAATCGTGTCGCTCGTCGGCGCAGGCGGCATGGGTGAGGTGTATCGCGCGCGGGATACGAAGCTTGGACGCGAGGTCGCGGTCAAGGTTCTACCGACTCCCTGGCCGCGGACGCCGATCACGCCGCCCGATTCGAACGCGAAGCGCGCGCGCTCGCCGCGCTGAATCACGCTCACATCGCCACGCTCTTCGGCGCCGAGCAGTGCGACGGCCGCCACCTCCTCGTGATGGAGCTGGTCGATGGCGAGTCGCTCGCCGATCGCATCGCTCGGGGGCCGTTGGCGGTTGAAGAGGCGCTCCGAATCGCGATCCAGATGCCTGTGTGGTCGCCCGACGGATCCCGCATCGTCTTTCAGTCGGACCGCGAGTCGGACCTCGCAGTGTTCTCGCAGGCTGCCGACGGTAGTGGCACCGCCATCCGCGTCACGAAACCCGATGCCGGCGTTGCGCACGAACCGACGTCGTGGTCGCCAGATGGCGCCTCTCTGCTTGTGGAAGGAGTCAAGAGTGCGGAACGATCGTTGTCGCGTGTGTCAGTAGGTGATCGACGGATCGAACCACCCACAGGAATCCATTCGACGAACCCCATCAACGCGACGTTCTCGCCGGACGGACGGTGGGTTGCGTACGGGTCGAATGAGCCCGGAACCGACGCGATCTTCGTCGAACCGTTTCCACAAACCGGCGCGAAGTATCAAATCTCGCGCAGTGATATCGGTCATCATCCCGTCTGGTCGCGCGACGGAGGCCGGCTCTTCTATATTCCAGGGCCGGGCCGTTTCGCGTCGGTAGGGTCATCACCGCTCCGAGCTTTTCGTTCAGCACCCTGTCGTCAGCGCCGCGGAGCTTCGTGTTCGGCAACGCGCAGCAGAACAACTGCAACCACGACATCGGACCCGACGGACGCCCGCTCGGCATCGTCCCCGAAGGCCAGACGCCGCTCGCGAGGCCGCTGCAACTCAACATCGTCCTCAACTGGACAGAAGAGCTGAAGCAGAGGGTACCGTCAAACGCGAGGTTCTAAGGGTCTAGAACTTTAGAACCTCGGGATTCAGCGAAGAAACCGCCGGTACGCGTCGTTGTCGTCGTCGAGCTGCGAGTCGTAGCCGAGGCCGACGAGGAACTCTTCGAAGCGCGCGCGGTCGGCGCCCGGGACTTCGAACGCGGCGAGCACGCGGCCAAAGTCGGCGCCGTGATTCCGGTAGTGGAACAGGCTGATGTTCCAGCGGCCGCCGAGCGCGTCGAGGAACTGCATCAGGGCGCCGGGCCGTTCCGGAAACTCGAAGCGGC
>DATFXR010000206.1:0-2681 GCA_035315685.1 Vicinamibacterales bacterium
TTCACCGGCGGCATCACGCCCCAGGGCCTCGCTGTCTCACCGGACGGCCAGACGCTGTTCGTGGCCAACATGCAGACCGAGGACATCTCGTTCCTCGGCATCAACCCGGACGGCAGCCTGGTACGGCAGGGCGTGCTGCCGGTCGGCGTCACCGACTCGACGCCCGATCCGGTGAAGGGCGGCCACGGCGACCATCTGTTCTCGACCCACGAAGAAGTCGGCCTGCGCTGGCTGTTCACGCAGTCCTACTCCGACGATGGCCAGAAGTCGTGCGGGCACTGCCACTGGCAGAGCCGCCACGACGGCAACCAGTGGAACGTCGGCGGCAACGCCGTGGGCGGTCCGAAGGCGGTGCCGCAGAACAAGGATCTGTCGGACAACTGGCCGCAGTGGTTCGAGGGGCTGCTCAACAACATGAGCGGCTACGCCTCCAGCTGCAACGGCGAGCTCGTCGTCGCCGAGCGCAGGACGGCGGTGTTCCCGCAGGACACGCTCGCCGAGCGGCTGCAGGCCCGCGACGCCTTCGTGCAGCAGAAGACCGCCGAGAACTCCACCGCGATCGGACGATCGGATCTGAGCGGCGATGCGTTCAGCATCGGCTTCTACGACATGGCGTTCGCGCAGATTCTGTGGACGCAGAACGAAACGCGGCTGATGCCGAACCCGTTGACGCAGTTCCCGGACGCGGTCAGCGCTGACCAGATCGCGCGAGGGAAGTTCCTGTTCACCGCTGAAGTCGCCGACGGCGGCAGCGGCTGCGCCAGCTGCCATCACAACGGCAACAAGATCACCAACGGCTCAGTGGACGACACCTTCCAGGACTTCAACATCCACGAGCCCGGTGTGATCGCCGAGACGACGGTCAGCAACGACGGCGTCTTCCTGCGCCTCGACGCGAACTACATCTTCAAGCCGTTCGCGCCGCCCGCCGACGTCGGCGGCCGCCAGAACATCAGCAGCCGGAACACCAAGCACCTGCGCGCGTTCTGGGACAGCGTGCCGCGCTGGCTCGATCACGGCTCGGCGCACACCATTCGCGAGATCCTGCTCGGCCCCGACTCGCCGCTGTTGCACCAGGGCGAGCGCGGGTTCAACTTCCGGACCGTGCGCACGGATCATTCGCGGAGAGTCGCGCACAACTTCCTGGGCGGTCCGCCGATCGTGCTGCCGACGGAAGTGCCGATCACGATGGAGGACAGTCGCGGCGGCCGCGCGGGTGATGCGAAGGGGCAGATTCTCGTCAGCCTCGACCCGCCGACGCAGGTCTCGCCGCCGGACCTGGCGTATCCCGAGGGCCGTCTGCTCGTCGATCGGCTCGGCAGCGACAACCTCGCGCCGCTCATCGTCAACGGCCAGATCAACCCGGCGCTCGCCGCGAATCACATCGCGGTGATCAAAGACACGCACGGCAAGACGTCGCAGCTGAATGCCGCCGACATCGAGGCGGTGTCGAAGTACCTGATGTCGCTGGAGAAAGCGCAGAGGTGAGGCGCTTCGCGAGGTACGACCACACGGTGTAACGTGTGGTCATGCGTCCGTCGGTTCGGCATCTGGCGTTTGGCCCGGCCGTGCTGCTGAGCGCCGCGATCTGGATCGGCGGCTGCGGTCACGACGACGGTCCGATGGCTCCGTCGAGCCAGTCGGCCGTCGCCGTCACTGCGGTTTCCCCGCCATCCGGCAGCACGATCACGCCAACCGGCACGCCGCCGGGCGCGTTCCTTCCGCGCGGATCGGGCTTGCTGGGCGCGACGGTGACGGTGACCGCCGGCGAGGAACTGCCGTTCGCGCGGCTGGAGTTGTTCCTGGCCACGGCAGACGGCGGCGAGTATTGCGGTCAGAACCTTCCCGATTCGCCGACGTGGCGTCCGTTCCACAAGGGCCAGACAGTCACCTACACGGTGACGGGATTCCAGGTCTTTCGATTGCCGTGCCAGGTGACGGGTATCCGCGCCGTGTTCCACACGCGGGACAACCCGAATCTGGGCGGCATCCCGCCGGCGGAGTTCCGGGTGGCGGACTCGACGCTGCCGGTCGTCTATCAACTGCGTCAGTAGCCGACGCGCGGTGGACAGGTGCGGCGCGTGCGTTTAGAATAGCGGTCCCCCGAACTCTCGCGTCGAACGAGGACAGTGTGGTTCCATCCGCGCATCCCGTGTCCGCCGCACCAGACGACGACCACGCAATCGAATCGGTCATCCTGACATGCCCACGCTGCGCTCACGAGGACCGCATGCTGGCCTTGTCGTACGCGCTGTGGCTCGATGGCATTCTCTGCGGCCTCTGCGGGCCGCCGTACGTGAAGATGCATGTGCGTGCAGATCAGTGCAGCGGCCCGGGCCTGGGGGCTGGGGGCTAGAGGCTGGGGCTGGCTGAGAACCAGACCTTGAACCCAGAACGAGAACCCGGAACCAGAACGAGAACCCTGAACCCTGAACCCTGAACTCTCGATCGATGACCCGAGCCCTGATCGCTTTACTCACATTCGCTGCCGCTGCCGCTGCCGCATCGCCACAGTCGGTCGTGGACGAGCTGCTGGCGGCCGACCGCGCGTTCGCCGCGGCGAGCGCGAAGACCGACCTCGTGTCCGGTCTCACCGCGATGTTCGCCGACGACGTCGTGATTCCGAGGCCGCCGGGAGAGTTCGTCGACGGCAAGCGCGCGGTGGCTGAGGCGCTGCGCGC
>DATFXR010000207.1:0-5382 GCA_035315685.1 Vicinamibacterales bacterium
CAGCGGAACCGCGAGCGGCCGGTGAAGGGCAGGTAGAATACGCGCCATGCCATCCACATCGTCGTTCGACATCACCTCGACGATCGATTTTCAGGAGGTCGACAACGCGCTCAATCAGGCGCGCAAGGAAGTCGGCCAGCGCTACGACTTCAAGGGCGCGACGGCGGAGATCGAGCTGAGCGCGGCCGACAAAAAGCTGACGCTCACGACCGACGACGAGATGAAGATGAACGCGCTGTGGGAAATCGTGCAGACGCGTCTGGTCCGCCGCGGCGTTCCGGTGAAGAACTTCAAGGTCCCGAGCTCGGAACCCGCAGCAGGCGGCACCGTCCGCCGCGTGATCGAGATTCAGCAGGGCATTCCGATCGAGGCGGCGCGCGAAATCGTGAAGTACATCAAGGACAAGAAACTGAAGAAAGTCCAGGCCGCGATTCAATCGGATCAGGTCCGCGTCTCGTCGCCGTCCAAAGACGAACTGCAGGACGCGATGCGCGCGCTCCGCGAGCACGACTTCGGCGTCGCGCTCCAGTTCGGGAACTATCGTTGAAATACGTTACTTCTTCTCCTTCTTTTCCTCGAGTTCGGCAGCGGTGATGTTGTTCGGGTCGATCGCGTGAATCGTGTCGGTGATGCGATCCGCTTTGCGTTCGATCGGGATCTGGACTTCGTAGTGCAGTTCTTCTTTCGACGTGCCGCGCAGCTCGAACTTCACGTGGCGGCTGGCCAGCACGCGCTCGAGCTTCGGCTGCAGCAGCGTCGGATCGGTCGCCTTCACCTTCAGCGTGAACAACTGCTTCGCCTTCGGCTCGAACGACTCGACGATCCACAGGACCAGCAGGATGAACCCGGTCCCGAAGCTCGCGATCATCCACAGGCCGACCCCTGACGCCAGGCCGACGGCGAGCGTCGACAGCATGACGCCGGCGTCCTTCGGATCCTCGATCTTCGCGCGATAACGGACGAGGCCCGCCGCGCCGACGATGCCGAACGCGCGCGCCAGGCTCGACCCGACCACCATCATGACCACGGCCCCGACGATCGCGAGAATGATCTGGGTCTGAATCACCGGCGCCTGGCGGAACGGCGTGCCGCGGCGGCGCGGGCGTAGTGCGAGCGCGCACGCAAGCCCGGCCGCCAGCGGCAGCCGGATCGCGGCGTTCCGCAACTCCGCGAATTGAGTCGCTGCATCCGGCGTGTCGGCGGTAGTCGTCGTTGCCTTCGGCGGTTTCTCGAACGGATCGTCGGGCGGCTGGTGCGCCCGGCCCGGCGCAGGGGTCAGCAGGACGACAGCCAGGACGATCCATCGCACGCGCTCAGCGTTCATGGTTGGGTCGGCGCTCCTCGCGCTCCTCTCAGTCGTTCGCAGCAAGGATGCTGCCAGCTGAGTTGGCAACCGCGGCTGATACAGCTCGTCTGTTGGCGGCTGGCGGCCCGCTTGCTACTTCTTCCCCCTGGTGCCGCCGACACGCACTCCGCTCTCGACCTACCGTCTGCAATTCAATCGCTGCTTCACGTTTCGCGACGCTCGATCGGTCGTCGATTACCTGCACGACCTCGGGGTCAGCGACTGCTATGCCTCGTCGTATTTGAAGGCGGTGCCCGGCAGCCTTCACGGCTACGACGTTGCCGACCCGACTCGCCTGAACCCCGAGATCGGCAGCGCGGAGGATCATGCGGCCTGGATCGACGCGATGCAGGCGCGCGGGATGGGCCACGTGCTCGATCTCGTGCCGAACCACATGGGCATCGCGAAATCGTCGAACCCGTGGTGGCTCGACGTCCTCGAGAACGGCGCGTGCTCGCGCTTCGCGCGCTTCTTCGACTTCGAATGGCGCCCGGTGAAGGACGAACTCGCCAACAAGGTCCTGATTCCGATTCTCGGCGATCAGTACGGCGAGGTGCTCGAGCGCCAGGAGCTGAAGCTGACGTGTCGTGACGGTGCGTTCTTCGTCGTGTACTACGACGACACGTTGCCGGTGGCTCCGGACACGTTCGGCATGGTGTTCGACGGCGATCTCGACGCCTGGCAGTCCGGGAATGGCGGCAGCGACGCGGATGAACTGCTCAGCATCCTGACCGCGAGCCGGAACCTGCCGGCGCGAAGCGAACGAAGCGCGGAGGCGATCGCCGTCCGCGCGCGCGAGAAAGAGATCGTCAAGCGGCGCCTTGCGAACCTTGCCGAGCGCAGCGCAGACGTCCGCGGCCTGATCGATCGATCGATCGCTCGGCTGAACGGCGTCGCCGGCCAGCCGCACAGCTTCGACGCGCTCGACCGGCTGCTGAACGTGCAGTCGTACCGGCTGGCGCACTGGCGCGTCGCGTCGGAGGAGATCAACTATCGCCGGTTCTTCGACGTCAACCAGCTGGCCGCGCTGCGCGTGGAAGACCCCGCGGTCTTCGACGAAGTGCATCGCTTCGTCTTCGAGCTCGTCGACAGCGGCGCCGTGACCGGGCTGCGCATCGACCACGTCGATGGCCTCTTCGATCCGCGCGACTACCTGCGCCGGCTGCAGGAGCGCGCGCCCGGCCGCGGCTTCTTCGTCGTGGTCGAGAAGATCCTGGCGCCCGGCGAGCAGCTCGCGACCGACTGGCCGGTGAGCGGCACGACCGGCTACGAT
Organism: Vicinamibacterales bacterium; assembly: GCA_035315685.1. Taxonomy (GTDB): domain Bacteria; phylum Acidobacteriota; class Vicinamibacteria; order Vicinamibacterales; family CAVVIG01; genus QHWK01. The sequence goes on from DATFXR010000207.1 coordinate 2,619, forward strand.
TTCGCGAACGCCGTCAACGGCCTGTTCGTGGACACCCGCAACGAGCGGGCGTTCGACGACATCTATCGCCGTTTCGCGCGCGAGCGAATCCCGTTCGACGACCTGAGCTACCGCGCGAAGAAGCAGGTGCTCCACGAGACGATGTCGGGCGACATCAACTCGCTCGGCCACCAGCTCAATCGATTCTCCGAGCGCAACCGCCACTTCCGCGATTTCACGCTCTACAGCCTGATTTCCACCCTGAAGGAGGTGATCGCCTGCTTCCCGGTCTACCGCACCTACCTGACCGCCGGCGATCCGATCAGCGATCCTGATCGCCGCTATATCACTCAGGCAATCCGCTGCGCCAAGCGGCGCGCGCCGGGCGTCACCGGGGTCGTCTTCGACTTCATCCAGAAGCTGCTGCTCAAGCAGACGCCGGCGACGCCGGCGGAGCAGGGAGAGGAGCGGGCGCGGTTCATCGGCAAGTTCCAGCAGCTCACCGGCCCGGTCGCGGCGAAAGGCATCGAGGACACGGCGCTCTACCTTCACAACCGGCTGATCTCGCTGAACGAGGTCGGCTCCGATCCGACGCAGTTCGGCGTCGATTCCGCGACCGTCCATGCCTGGATGGCGGACCGGCAGGCGCGATGGCCGCATGCGCTCTCGGCGACGTCGACCCACGACACCAAGCGTGGCGAGGACGTCCGGGCGCGCGTGAACGTGCTGTCGGAACTGCCCGGCGCATGGAAGGACGCAGCCAGACGCTGGCGCGCGTTGAACCGGCGCTGCAAGCAGGACGTGAAAGGCGTGACCGCGCCCGATTCGAACGAAGAGTATTTCCTCTATCAGACGCTCATCGGCGCCTGGCCATTCGAGCAGGACGACGAGACACGTCGGCAGTTCGTCGAACGGATCATCGCGTATGCGACGAAGGCGCTGCGCGAGGCGAAGGCTCACACCAGCTGGCTGAGCCCGGACGAGGAATACGAACGCGCCGTCCACGAATTCCTGCGCGCTATCCTCGAGCGTCGCCGCACCAACCTCTTCCTTCGGACATTCGAGCCGTTTCAAGCGCGGATCGCGCAGCTGGCGATCTACAACAGCCTGTCGCAGCTCGCGATCAAGATCACGGCACCCGGCGTGCCGGACTTCTATCAAGGCACTGAATTCTGGGATCTGACTCTCGTCGATCCTGACAACCGCCGCCAGGTGGACTACGCGACGCGGCGACTCCGCCTGTCGGCGATGGAGCCATGCAGCGGCCGCGCGGCCGCGCCGGAGACGATCCGCGATCTCCTCGCGCACAGCAGCGACGGCCGCGTGAAGATGTACGTGATGAACCGGGCGCTCGCCGCGCGGGCCCGGCTGCGCGACGTCTACGAGGCCGGCGCCTACACCGCGCTCGCGGCCGCCGGCGCGCGGCGCGATTGTGTGTTCGCCTTTGCCCGAGGCGACCGTGCGATCACCTGCGTGCCCCGTCTCGTCGCGACGCTCACCGGCGACGGGACCCCGCCGCTCGGTCCCGAGGCGTGGGGCGACACCCGCATCGACCTGCCGGCGCCTCTGCGTGGACGGATGTATTGTGACGTGTTCACCGGCGCGCGCCTCGACGCCGGCGACACGCTCGCCCTCGCGAGCGTGTTCGAGCGCTTTCCCGTCGCGCTCCTCGTGCCAGCCGACGACGCGCTGCCGGACCGGCCGTGATCACCCGCGCGAGATGCTCTGGCTGACGATCGTCGGGGCCGCGTTCCTCACGTGGGTGATCGTGGCGGTGCTGTTCACGCCGCACATCCCCTATCACATCGAGGCCGAGATCGACGCGCGCAGCGATCACTTCATCCACGTGCTCGAGTCCACCTGCGCGACGCACCTCGAGGCCGGCAACAGAGTGGAGATCTTCACCGATGGCGAGCGGTTCTACCCGGCGATGATCGACGCGATCGGGCGCGCGTGCGAAACCATCAACCTGGAGTGCTACATCTTCAAGACCGGCGAGATCGGCCAGGCCTTCGTCGATGCGCTCTGTGAACGGGCCCGCGCCGGCGTCCGCGTCACGCTGGTGATGGATGCGATCGGCAGCTTCGGTGCGTACAGGCGATTGCGCAAGCCGCTGCGCGCGGCGGGAGCGCGGGTGGCCGCGTACCAGCGGTTCACCTGGTATCGCTTCTCGCGCCTGAACAACCGGACGCACCGCGAGTTGCTCGTCGTCGACGGCGCGATTGCGTTCGTCGGCGGCGCCGGGATTGCGGACTGGTGGGCGAAGCCGCTGCACGGCAAGGTCATGTGGCGCGACATCATGGCGCGCATCGAAGGGCCGGTGGTGTCCGACATCGCCGGCATCGTCGCCGAGAACTGGCTCGAGGCCTGCGGCGAGATCCTCACCGGACCCGAGACCTACAAGCCGCATCGGAAGGCCGGCGAGGTTGCGGCGTTCGCGATCAAGAGCTCGCCGGCCGACCGCGCGACGGCGTCGCGCGCGCTGTTTCAGACGCTCATCGAAGGGGCCCACGACACGATCGTCGTCTCGACGCCGTACCTGCTGCCGGACACGGCGTTTCGCCACGCGATCCGCCGCACCGTCGCGCGGGGCGTGAGGATGAGCGTCATCGTGCCCGGGCCGCATACCGATCAGCAGTGGGTCCGCCAGCCGAAGGATGTACGGCCAGCTGCTGGAGGCCGGCGTCCGGATCTTCGAGTACGAACCGGGGATGACCCACGTCAAGGCGCTGCTGGTCGACAGTCTCTGGGCGATCATCGGGACGACCAACCTGGACAACCGCTC
>DATFXR010000208.1:0-6808 GCA_035315685.1 Vicinamibacterales bacterium
GTGCCGAACGTCGTCGGCATGACCCAGGCCGCAGCCACGACTGCGATCACCAACGCTGGCCTTGTCGTCGGAACCGTCTTGACAGCGCCGAGTGCGACGGTCCAGGCCGGCTCGATCATCAGCTCGACGCCTGCCGCGGGCACAGCGGTGGCGCCCGGTTCGTCCGTTGCGTTGACAGTGTCGTCCGGGCCGTCGATGGTGACGGTGCCGAACGTCGTCGGCCTTACCCAGACCGCTGCCACGAGCGCAATTACGGCAGCCAACCTCGCGCTCGGAGCGGTGACGTTGGCGTCCTCGACGTTCGTTCCCGCCGGCGAGGTCATGAGCCAGACTCCGGCGGCAGCGACCATGATCGCGGTCGGCACTGCAGTGGACCTCGTGGTCTCCAGCGGTCAGCCGGCCGGTTCGCCGCAGATGGACGTGAACGTCTCCGTTGACGGGTCCGGAGCACTCACGACGGCGCCGTTCAGCACGTCGGCTGCGGGCGAATTGCTCGTCGCTTTCGTGTCTTCGGACGGCCCGGCCACCGGCGTTCAGACATCTACCGTGACTGGCGGCGGGCTGACCTGGACGCTCGTGCGACGTGCCGTCACGGAGGTCGGCGATGCGGAGGTCTGGGCGGCGAGCGCGCCGACCACGCTGTCGAACGTGACCGTCTCAGCGACGCAGAGCATCACGACCGGCGGCCCGTACCATCAATCGGTGACAGTGGTGTCGTTCACCAACGCCGCGATTGGCAGCTCGACGTCAGGCAGCGGCAGCCGCAACCCGCCGAGCCTGCTGATCTCCGGGACAGTGTCGGGTTCGCTGGTCTTCGCAGTGGGCTTCGACGCCGACCAGCCGACGGCACGGACCCTGCCGGCGGGACAGGTGATGCTGCACCAGTGGGTGGACAGCACCAAGAACTGCACGATGTGGGTCCAGGCGTTCAGCGACCCATTGCAGTTCGGCGACTTCGCCGCAGTTGGTTTTACGTCGCCGATCCGCGATCCGTGGAACCTCGTCGCAGTGGAAATCGTACCGCACTGACGCAGGCTGGGAAGCGGCGGATCATCTCACCGTCGAGATGACCGCCGCTTCGTCGTCTGGCGAACGCCGCGCGCCGGCGACTTCTTCTGCTTTTCCTTCTTCGTCAAGGCGGCTCGGCGCGGCACGGCACCTTCGACAGATTGCTCTGCGGCGGCCCGGCCGCCATAGTCATACGCTTCCTGAAGCCAGTCGGTGATCGGCGCCTCGATCTGGTCCCTATGCATGACGTGGACGATGTGAGCGATCTTCGATTTCGACGACTGCACGGCGCGTTTCACCTGCGCCGCGCGCTCTGTGCGACCCAGGAAGATGCACAGTTCGAGGTGTTTCCGCTTCGGGCGCACGAAGAAGTAGCAGGCCTTCCGCGAAAACATGATCGAATTGTGGGACGCGTAGATCCGCTGGTCGCCGAACCCGGCGGCCGTTTCGCGCAGCCGCTCCCACGCATCCCGCAGGTCCTCTGAGAGGTCCGCGGTCAGCGCGGCTTCGGTCGTGGTCCAGCAGTCGTGCGCCTCGCCTTCCTCGACCCACTGCCTGCAGTGGTGGCACTCTCGTCCGGGCATGCTTCATTGTCTACCGTCGACCGTCCCGCCTGTATGATTGGGCACCCCCAGCCGAGGAGGCTGCGTGACGCAGGTTGCCCTGACGTCGAGTCCGCGCGTCGAGGATGTGGATCGGATCGCTGCCATGGCCGATCCGGTCATTCGGAATCTGGAAATCACCGAGTGCTACGCCGATCTCTCGAGGGCGATGCGAGGGAGGACCGCCGGCGCTGCTGACTGGTGCACGTTTGCGACGTGGGCATCGCGCCAGGCGGGCCGGACGATTCGCGGCGAAGACCTGTTCAACAAGATCGATCAGATTCTCGGCCGCCAATCGTGGATCCTCGCGCCGGTGGCGTCCCTGTCACGCTTCCTGCTACGCAAGGGACTCTTTCAGCCCGACACGCCGCTCGGCCGTGCGGTCGCCGAGATCCACACGCCGTTCGACGCCTTCGAGCGGGCGAGCGCAGCGGTCGCAGCGGGGAATCTGAAAGTGTTCGAAGAGATCGGCCGTGAGTTCGCGCGGTTCCTGGCGACGGTATCGCCCGATGCGCCGGAGACCTCGCCGGAGTTCCTGAGGTTTCTCACACAGCTCCGCCCCGGCACGCCGCCCGACGGACAGGATTATCTGCGCGAGGCATTCTCACACTACCAGCAGCAGCGTCACGAAACGGACGCGGCGACGCGCGCCGCATGGATCCTGCTCGCCAACCTGAAGATCGGTCTGCACGAGCAGACGCGCCTGCAGCCGCAGATCGCGGCGGCGGTCAATGCACCGATCACGACGGCGGGCGATCTCGGTGCCAGAGTGCTGCACCTGCTCATCCCCGGATCGCGCCTGTGGCCGGCACTGGCTGACCGCTCGACCGCGACGGCGATTGGCTGGATTGCGACACGACTCAGACGCGAGGCGGTTGCCGTGACGCAGCAGGCGGTCACAGAGTTGATGATGGTGTTGGCGCTACCGACGATCGTGCTGGCGCTCGGTCGCAACCTGATCGCGCCGGTGCCGCCGATGCTTGCCAGCCCGCCTCTTTTCCTCGACGGCTTCGTGAAGGAATACGACCCGTGTCCCCCGGGCGGCACGGCATGCGCGGCGACCGACTGGTGCGACCTCCGCCAGCGGATGCACTACATCGTTCATCTCTTCCGCGCCTACGCGGACGAGTCGACGCTGTTCTCGCGGCCGTTCACGCCGGACCAGGTTGCCGCGTTTCGCGCAGGCTCGATACCACGCGGCGAGCTGTAATCGCGGGCCTCACGGCCGCAGCGCGCGGCGATTCGCGGACGACGACCGTCGAAGCCTTCCGCCCGACGCGATCGGCCGTGGCGGCGTGCGTGTCGTGCCCCGCCAGAATCAGCGCCACGCTGCCCGCAATCACGATCGCCGATGCGACGAGGGTTGAGGTCAGCGGCTCGCCGGCCACTGCGGCGCCGAGTGCAACCGCAATCAACGGGTTCACGTAGGCGTGGGTCCCAACACGCCACGGCGCCGACACCTGCATCAGCCACGCGTAGGCCGAGAACGCGATGATCGATCCGAAGATCATCAAATAGCCGAGCGCGACCACCGACGCGCTCGAAACATTGCGCACCTGAAACGTCTGCACCTCACGTACGGCCAGCGAAGTCAGGATCAGCAGCACGCCGCCTGCGAGGAGCGGCATGCCGGCGTTCAGCGTGACCGACTTCGGCAGCCGCGGCGGGCGCGCGTAGAGTGACCCGATCGCCCACGCTCCTTCGCCCAGCATCACGACCACGATCGGCGCGAGCGGCAGTGGCGCGCCGCCGCCGCGCGACACGAGCAACGCGACGCCGCCGAAACCGAGCGCCACGCCGAGCAGCGCGCGTGGCGACGGCCGCTTGCCGACCCGCGCCCACTCGAGCGCGGTCACCCACAACGGCAGCGTGGCGACGACCAGCGACGTGACACCGGACGGAATGCGCTGCTCAGCCCACGCGACCGCGCCGTACGCGCAGCCAAACATCAGGGCGCCGGCGACGGTTGCGTGTGCCCACCCACGCGCCGGTGCGCGTTCGCCGCGGAATGTCGCCCACGCGATGAGCAGCAGGCCGGCTGACACGCAGCGCATGCCCATCATGAGAAACGGCGGGATTGACTCGACCGCAATCCGAATCGCGAGGAAGGTCGATCCCCAGATCAGATAAATGGCGGCATAGGCGAGGGCCGTGGCCATGTAACCTCCATAACACAATTTGGAGGTTACATCAGGTGCATGGTAACCTGTCAAGAGGATTTAGATGGTTACGCCTGAAGCGGCCGGATCGGCCGGATCGGCCGAGCGTTCGCAGCCCGACTACCGCTTCGACTTTTGCGGTGGCCATGTTGCGCTCGACTTCGCCAACACGGTCGGGAGCCGCGGCGACCAGCCGGACGAGCACTTCAACACGTACGGCGATCTCATCGCGTGGGCCGAAGAGCGGGGCGTCGTGACGAGGGCCGACGCCGCCCGGTTGAAGCGCACCGCCGCCGCTGAGCCCGACGCGGCGCGGGCGGCTTTCCGACGCGCGATCAGGCTGCGTGAGGCGCTCTATCAGGTGTTCCTGCGCCGAACGGCCGGCAAGGCGCCGAGCGCCGATGATCTGGCGACGCTGAACCGCTTCGTCGCCGACACCTATCGCGACGCGCGTCTCGTCGTGGACCGCGATCGGGTCGTCCTCGATACAGGATCGGTCGCCGACGATCTCGATCGGCCATTCGCCACCGTCGTCCGCGCAGCGGTCGATCTGCTGACCGGTGATCAGGCACCGCTGGTCGGCCGATGCGCCGACGCGTCCTGCGGCTGGCTGTTCCTGGACACGACCCGCAACCGCACGCGCCGCTGGTGCGTGATGAAGGACTGTGGTAACAGAGCCAAGGTCCGGCGCTTCCGCGCCGGACCTCGCGCAAAATTAAGAATTAGGAATTAAGAAGTAAGAATTCGTGCACGCGTTCGAACCATTCGAGCGATCCGCTACCTCCTGATCGTCCCGAGCTTTGCGAACGGCAGTACGCATTCTTAATTCTTACTTCATAATTCTCAATTCCTCTAGCCGCCAGCCAGTGCGCCGACGACGAGAAAGGGCTCCCGACCGGCGGCGATCGCGTCGGGCAGCGTGAGATCCGGCGGTTCGTGCGACAGATCCTCCTCGCACGCGAAGAAGCGGACGAACGGACGGCGTTTGTGCGTGACGTGATCGCGGATCGTACCGCGCAGGACGGGATAAGTGCGCTCGAGCGCGTCGAGCACGGCCCCCAGCGTCACCGTGCCGCTGACGTCGACCGTCACTTCGCCGCCGACGCGCGCGAGCGTGCGCAGATGCGCCGGCAGCTCCACACGGACGCTCATGGCAGCGTCTGCGCCTCCACCGACAGCACGGCCGGCAGATGCTCGGCGATCGGTTCCCAGGTGTCGCCGGCGTCGGCCGACGCGTAGACCTGACCGCCGGTCGTGCCGAAGTACACGCCGCACCGGTCCAGCGCATCGACCGACATCGCGTCGCGGAGAACGTTCACGTAGCAGTCGCTCTGAGGCAGCCCTTTCGTGAGCGGTTCCCACTCGTCGCCGCCGGTGCGACTGCGGTATACGCGAAGCTTGCCATCAGGCGGGTAATGCTCCGAATCGCTCTTGATCGGCACGACGTAGATGGTCTCCGGTTCGTGCGCGTGCACGTCAATCGGAAAGCCGAAGTCGGTCGGCAGATTGCCGCTCACCTCGCGCCACGACTCACCGCCGTCGTCGGACCGCATCACGTCCCAGTGCTTCTGCATGAAGAGCGTATTCGGACGCGAGCGATGCAGCGCGATCCGGTGGACGCAGTGGCCGACTTCCGCCGTCTTGTCGGGTATGTGGTCGGAGCGCAGCCCCTGATTGATCGGTTTCCAGGTCGTGCCGCCGTCGTCGGTCCGGAACGCACCCGCCGCGGAGATCGCGATGAAGATCCGTTGCGCGTTGCTTGGATCGATCAGGATGGTATGAAGACAGAGTCCGCCTGCGCCCGGCTGCCACTTCGATCCGGTGCCGTGGTTGCGCAGCCCGGGCAGCTCGTGCCAGCTCCTGCCGCCGTCGGTCGTGCGGAACATCGCGGCGTCTTCCACGCCGGCATACACCGCGTCGGGATCCGCGTGCGACGGTTCGAGGTGCCAGACGCGTTTGAATTCCCATGGGTGCGGCGTCCCGTCGTACCACTGATGGGTGCCCGCGACGCCGTCATAGAGGAACTTGTTGTCGACGGCCTCCCAGGTCTTGCCGCCGTCGTTCGATCGCTGGATGAGCTGACCGAACCAGCTCGTGCCCTGCGACGCGTACAGTCGGTTCGGATCGGCCGGCGACCCCTTCAGGTGATACAGCTCCCAGCCGCCGAAATGTGGTCCCTCGACGCTCCAGTGCTCCCGCTTGCCGTCCGCGGTCAGGACGAACGCGCCTTTGCGCGTTCCCACCAGCAGGCGTACTCCGCTCATCATGCGCTCCTTCGTCGGCGACGATCGCTATCCGGAACACTACCGCGGATCGTGGGTCCGGCTAAAGCCGGACACTACCGCTGATCCGATAGAGAAGAGCCGAGTTCCCGTAGTGTCCGGGTTTAGCCGGACCATCCCCCTGAATTGTCGATCAGGCAGGCCCGGGATCGACATCGGTCGCGTTATAGTCGCGGCGTTCACCTCCAGCGGAGATTTCCTTATGCCTTCCAGGGTCATCGTTGCGGCCGCCAGCCTGGCCACCGTCCTTGCGTTTTCCGCGGCGCCGCGGGCGCAGGCGCCGAAACATGTCGCGCTCGTCGGCGGAATGCTCCTGACCGGCTATGACGTGCCGCCGATCCATCACGCGACCGTGCTCATCGAAGGCACTAAAATCGCGCAGGCCGGACCGTCTTCCGAGGTGAAGGTCCCGGCGAACGCCACGGTGATCGACACCACTGGGCGGACGATGCTGCCGGGGCTCATCGAGACGCATGGCCATCTCATCGTGCTCGGCCATGGCAGCTACGACACCTGGTTTCCGTGGATCAAGGCGCACGGCGGTGACGCGATGCTCACCAGGGTGATGGAGGTGGCGGCGCGACAGCTGCTGATGGCCGGCGTGACGACCACGATCGATCTTGGTGCGCCGCTGCAGCCCAGCCTTTCGATTCGCGATCGGATCAACAAGGGGGAGATCGCCGGCACGCGGGTGTTCGTGAGCGGTCCATGGATCTCCCGTGGCGCCGGCGGCGCGATGCAGGAGGGGTTCGGCGGC
>DATFXR010000209.1:0-3165 GCA_035315685.1 Vicinamibacterales bacterium
GCGCCGACGGCGAGCTGCTGCTCACGTCACGGCAGGACGGCATGATCCGGATGCTCGTGCCGGACTCGACCAACACGTCGGCGGCGCGACGGTGACATGGACGATCGCCATCGACGGCCGCGACCACCGCTCGAATTTCTACAATCCGACGGCGACGCGTTTCTGGCACCATAAGGCCATGCCCGAGACAAAAGAGACGTATCGCACCGTAACCCCGTATCTCATCGTCCCCGACGCCGATGCCGAGCTTGCCTTTCTCAAAGCGGCTTTCGGCGCCACCGAGACCAGTTGTCACAGGAATGCCGACAACACGGTCATGCACGCCGAAATCCACGTCGGCGATTCGCTCGTCATGCTCGGTCAGGCGGGAGGACAGTGGGGTCCCCGCACCGGAGCCTTCTACCTCTGGGTGGACGACGTCGACGCGACCTACGCACGAGCGCTTCGGGCAGGTGGACGCTCGGAATCGGAGCCGGAAGATAAACCCTACGGGCACCGCAACGCCGGCGTCGTCGATCAGAACGGCATCACGTGGTGGATCGCCGCCCCGGTCAGGTAGCATCTGCCGGATGAAGCACATTCACAGCGTTGTCGCGATTGTCGTTCTGGTCACGATCGGCTGCTCGCGGACCCGAGACGCCGCCACCCTCGTCGCCGATGCTCAGAAGGCGATCGGCAACCCGACGTCGATTCAGTACACCGGCGCGGGCATGAACGCCTTCTTCGGACAGGCGCTCACCGCAGGGCAGGAGTGGCCGCGTCGCGACGTGACCGCGTACACGCGCGCGATCGACTACGACACGCGTGCGTCGCGTGAGGAGATGACGTTCGCGCAGGCGGTGTTCGGCGGGCAGCAGCAGAACGCCCAGATCGCCGGCGACAAGGCCTGGAACGTCGGCGCGAACGGGCCTGTGCCGCAGCCAGCCGCCGCCGAAGAGCGCCAGTTGATGATCTGGCTGACACCGCACGGGTTTCTGAGGGGCGCAGCTTCGTCCGGGAATGCGACGCTGACGCCGGGCAACGACGGATCCAATACCGTCGGTTTCACCGCGCTCGGCAAGTACAGGGTCGACGGCGCGATCGACGCGAACAACCTGGTGACGCGCGTCGGCACGACCATCGCCAACCCGGTGCTCGGTGACACGAGCGTCGTCGCGACCTACAGCGATTACAAGGACTACGGCGGGGTCAAGTTTCCATCGAAGATCGCCGTCGAGGAGGGTGGGTTTCCGTTGTGGGAGCTCAACGTCACGAGCGTGACGCCGAACGCCTCGCTCGATCTGCCGGTTCCGGCCGCGGTCGCGTCGGCTGCCACTCCGCCGGTCAGCGTGGTGAGCACGAAACTGGGACCGGGCGTCTGGCACCTGACCGGCGGCTCCCATCACAGCGCGGTCGTCGAGTTCGCAGACTACACCGCCGTTGTCGAAGCGCCGCTCAACGAGGAGCGATCGCTGGCGGTCCTCGCCGAGGCCCGGAAGCTGGCGCCCGGGAAGCCGGTGCGCTACATCCTGACCACGCACCATCATTTCGATCACACCGGCGGCCTCAGGACCTATGCCGCCGAGGGCGCGACCATCGTCACGCATCAGTCGAACGTGCCGTACTTCACCAGGACGCTCGTCGCGCCGGCTGCAATCAGTCCGGATGCGCAGACCAGAGCGCAGAAGACGCCGACGTTCCAGGGAGTGACGGACACGTACGAGCTCACCGACGGGAGGCAAAAGATCCAGGTCTACGCTACGAACGGCGATGCCCACACCAACGAGTACACCTTGATCTATCTGCCGGGCCCGAAGGTCCTGATCGAAGCGGACGCCTACAGTCCCGGCCCCGCCGATGCGCCGCCGCCGCCGGTTCCGCCTGCGAACGCGGTCAAGCTGTTCGACGAAGTGCAGCGGCTGAAACTGAACGTCGACACGATTGCGCCGGTTCACGGGCGCGGGGCGGTGTCGATGGCGGAGCTGAGGAAGTTCATCGGCAAGGCGTGACGTTGCATCGATCCACGTCGGAGCGGTTTGACAACCGATAAGTCACGCCCTACGGTACAGCTCGATGCGCATCGTGTGCGTCGGCGGTGGGCCGGCGGGGCTCTACTTCGCGCTGCTGATGAAGCAGCACGATCCGTCGCATCAGGTGACCGTCGTCGAGCGCAACGGCGCGGGGGACACGTTCGGCTGGGGCGTGGTCTTCTCTGATCAGACGCTCTCCTCGCTGCAGCGCGCCGACCCGTGCACGGCGCGGCAGATTCTCGACGCGTTCAATCACTGGGACGACATCGAGATCTACTTCAAGGGCCGTGGCATCCGATCGTCGGGGCACGGCTTCTGCGGCATCGGCCGTCATCGCCTGCTGCGCATCCTCCAGGCGCGCGCCGCCGACCTGGGCGTGCAGCTGTGTTTCGGGCGCGAGATTGCCGATGCCGCGTCTGTCGAGGCGGACCTGATCGTCGCGGCCGACGGATTGAACAGCCGCATCCGCACGCAGTACGCGCCGACCTTTCAGCCCGACATCGACGTCCGGCGCTGCCGCTTCGTCTGGCTCGGCACGCACAAGCGCTTCGACGCGTTCACCTTTGCCTTCGAGCGTACCGAGTGGGGCTGGTTCCAGGCGCACGCCTACCGATTCGATCGCGACACTTCCACCTTCATCGTCGAAACGCCGGACGAGGTGTGGCGGGCGGCGGGACTCGCGGAGATGTCGAAGGAAGAAGGCATCCGCTTCTGCGAGCGGATGTTCGCGCGATACCTCGACGGCCACGCGTTGATGTCGAATGCCGCGCACCTGCACGGGTCGGCGCAGTGGCTCCGCTTTCCGCGCATCGTCTGCCGATCGTGGGTTCATGCCGACGGTGGCGCCGACGGACGCACGCCGGTGGTCCTGGTGGGGGATGCCGCGCATACCGCGCACTTCTCGATCGGATCGGGTACGAAGCTGGCGCTCGAGGACGCGATCGAGCTCGCTGGCCAGCTGGCCGATGCCCGTGCCGCAGACGCGGTGATGCCGGCGGTGCGCGCGTACGAGGCGCGCCGGACCGTCGAAGCGCTGCGGATGCAGAACGCCGCGCGCAACTCGACCGAGTGGTTCGAGAACGTCGAGCGGCACGCGCGTCTCGAGGCGGAGCAGTTCGCGTATTCGCTGCTCACGCGATCGCAGCGGATTTCGCAC
>DATFXR010000210.1:0-4262 GCA_035315685.1 Vicinamibacterales bacterium
CGTCGAGTAGCTCGGCTCCCCTGGAAGGTCGGCCATCACGTCGTTCGCGGTCGCGCGGCCGCGGCGGTAGAGAATGTCCATGATCTGGCGCTCACGGCGCGACAGCGCATGCTGGAGCGGCGTCGTCATGTTAGAAACATAACATGTGTGCTAAAAAAATAACACAAGAAAAAACATGCCCCGCCTAGGCGCGCACATGTCGGTCGCCGGCGGTCTGCCGCGGGCGGTCGAGCGAGCCGTCGTCCACCGTTGCGAGGCACTGCAGATTTTCGCGAAGAACGCCAGCCAGTGGCGCGGGCGGCCGCTGCCGCCGGAGGAAGTCCGCGAGTTCCGCGCGAGAGTGAAGGCCGCCGGCATCATCCCGGTCGTGTCGCACGGCAGCTACCTGATCAATCTCGCGTCAGGCGATGCCACGCTGCGGCGACAGTCGATGGAGGCCATGGGTGACGAGCTCGATCGTGCGGAAGCGCTCGGCCTGCTCGGCGTCGTCCTTCATCCAGGGTGCTACACCGACGGCAACGCCGCGGACGGTCTCGCATTGATCGCTGAGGCGCTGCTCGAGCTGCTGCGGGCGCGGCGCCGCGGCAAGACGATGGTGCTGCTGGAGCAGACGGCGGGCCAGGGAACCGCGCTTGGCGCCACCTTCGAGCAGCTCGCGTCGATCATCGCGAAGATGAACGACCATCCACGCGTCGGCGTGTGCCTCGACACGTGCCATCTGCTCGCGTCAGGTTATGACGTCTGCTCGCCCGAAGGGTACACGACAACCTTCAGGCAATTCGGACGGCTGGTGGGATTCGAGCGGCTGAAGGCCTTCCACTTGAACGATTCGAAGAAGCCGCTCGGCAGCCGCGTCGATCGCCACGAACACATCGGCGCCGGCTGCCTGGGTCTCGAACCGTTCCGGCGGATCGTCAACGATCGACGGTTCCGCCATTTACCGATGCTGCTGGAAACGCCGAAGACCGAGGGCAAGGCGAAAGGTGTGATTGCGGTCGATCCGTTCGACGAGCAGAACCTCAACACGCTTCGTGGATTGATGTCGTCCCCTTCTCCCTACAGGTGACGTTCCATCACGTGACCGCCTCGAGTAAGCCTGCCCGTGCTCCTGAATCCCATTCTCTGATACATCGACACGAGCGCCTGTCGCGAGATGCCGGCATCCGACGGCATCGCTTCCAATCGCACGCCGGAGTAGCCGTGCGTGCGCGCGTTCGAAAACGCCGCATTCATCAACTGGCTGGCGACGCCCTGCCGGCGAAACTGCTTCTCGACACGCAGGTTCGAGATGTGCACCGTGCCGCTGCCCGACGGGCTCACGTCCACAGAACCGACCACGCGCTGCGAGCCCTTGAGCGTCATGCTGATGCGCTGGTGGCCGCCGACGATCTGCATCGGAGTCTGGAGGGCGAACTGCGGCGAGCCAACACCAGCGTTCGCCGGGCGCGATTCGTGCGAGGGAGCCGGCGGCGCGGGCCGAATTGGCGGACGCCCGCCTGACTGTTGCGGCGCTCGCGTCGTTGTCCCGACCGGCGCTGGAACGGCCGCCGCGTGCACACGACCGGCGCCCGCTGGCGACGCGAACGTGGCGGGGCGAGACGTCTGAGGACGGAACGTCGCGGTGACGGGTCCGCCGGCGCGCATGGCCGCAGGCTTCGGCGCCGGCGGTGAGCTGCCTCGGGAGAAGGCGCTGACCGGAGGAATCAGCGGGGGTTTCATCTGCCACCTCTCAGACCGCGAGACCCGATTGAGTGCGCGAGGAGCACGCTACTTCAGCTGCAATCCCCACTGCAACAGGAATGGATCGCAGGCTAATCGGACTCGCCGAAGACCTCCGCTTCGAAGCGAAAGAGCTTCGCGCCGCGCTTCCAGGCGTCACGCGGGAGCCCGGCTTTGTGACACGTCTGGGCGAGAAACGTGTCGGCGTCCCAGTTCCACTCGGTCGCGACCTGCGGTAGCAGCAGCCCGCGCTGCCATCCCTGCTCGACGACGAGCCCATGGCGGCCGACTTCGATCTGGTCGGGACCGCGAATCGCCTCGAGGCGGCCGAGCAGTGAGATCTCGATGTCGATTTCGTGCAACTCGCCGCCGGTGATCGGCGGAAAGCGTGGATCCGTGGACGCGGCAGCGACCGCGCAGCGCGCGATGACCTTGCCAAGCGATTCGTTCGGCTCGATGTGTCCGATGCAGCCCCGTAACTCGCCGTGCTTGTGAAGGGTGACGAACGCGCCGCCCGGCTCGTCCAGGACCGCGCTCGGCACCGGTGCGTATGCTGTCGCGTTGCCGACGTAGGCCTGGATCGCTTCGCGTGCGAGCCCCAGGAGCAGCCGGCGATCGCGGTCGCTGGTCACCGCGCGAAGTTCCCCAGCGCCGCCGCGAGATAGCCCACCACGGCGGACTTGTCACCCGAGACATCGCCCGAATCCGCATAGTTCAGGATGCGTGCGTCGTGTGCGCCGGCGTTCCGCGCAGCGCGCATCACCGCGACCGTCGGACCACCGCCGCACGCATGATCCGGATTGCCGGTGAGCGCCGCTTGAAGCGCGTCGGCATCGAAGCTCTCGACGCACTCGACCACCACGCGATCGAGGCGCGACGCGGTCGCCGCGTCGTGATAGTGCGAGAGGTCGGTGCTGGCAATCAGAAGCGCGGTGCGGCCGCGGAGCGCGGCGGCGAGCGCATCGCCGAGCGCAAACGCGGTGTCGGCGGTCTGGTAGCCCATGACGAGCGGCACGATCGGAACGTCCGGCGCAAGCCGTTCCAGAAACGGCAGCTGCATCTCGAGCGAATGCTCGCGGACGTGCGCCGCGCCGTGCTCACGCACGATCGGCGACGCCGAGAGCACGGCGTGTGCGGCTGCTTCGTCGATGCGGGCGACTCCGTACGGCGTCTCGAATCCACCTGCGGGGTGAATCGCCACGCCGTCGAAGCCGACGAAGTGCGACGGCCCGACGAGGACCGCCACATCGAACGCGCGATCTCTCAGCAACCGGTAAGCGTGCGCGGCGACAGGTCCGGAGTATCTCAGACCGGCGTGCGGGCAGATGAGCGCCGTGAGGTCGCCGGCAACATCGCGCGACGCTCGATCCGCGTTCGCGAGGTGCGCGTCCACCGCCGACGCAAGCGCAGCCGCAGTACCCGGATACCAGGTCCCCGCGACGGCTGCCTTACGGATGCCCGTCATGGCTAATGTGTGCGAATGCGCATCATGGCTAATGGCTAATGGCTAATGGCTGATGGCTAATGGCAGTCCATCGACCATTTCAGCCATGAGCCATCAGCCATGAGCCATCTGAGCGCATGCTAGCATTTGGCATGCCGACGGTGTTCACTCGAAACGACGTCGCGAAGATCGCCGCGCTGGCCAACCTCGAACTCGATGCCGACGAGATCGACGTATTTGCCAGGCAGCTGGGCGACATTCTCGCCTACGCCGACCAGGTGCAACAGATTGACACCGCCGGTGTCCCGCCAACCGCCAGCGTCGTCATGCTGCACGCCGCCGACCGCCCTGACGAGACGCGGCCGTGCCTCGATCGCGACACGGCACTCGCCAACGCGCCGGATGCGGCACTCGACGCCGGTCTGTTCAGGGTGCCGCGGGTTCTTTGATGACCATCCGCAGCGTGCGCGACGCGATCCGATCGCGTGATCGCTCCGCCGTCGAAGTCTGCCGCGACGCGCTGGCCCGCATCGAAGCGCTCAACCTCGAGCTCAATGCGTTCAACACCGTGGCCGGCGAGCGCGCCCTCGCGCGCGCAGAGACGATCGATCGCGATGTCGATCGGTGGCAGGACGCGCCACTGGCCGGCGTACCGGTCGCGATCAAGGACAACATCTGCACGCGCGGTCTTCGGACGACCGCTTCGTCGCGGATCCTCGACGATTTCATGCCGCCCGACGACGCGACCGTCGTGTCGCGCCTCGAGGCGGCCGGCGCCGTGATCGTCGGCAAGACCAACTGCGACGAGTTCGCGATGGGTTCGTCGAACGAGACGTCGGCGTTCGGACCGGTGCGCAATCCCTGGTCGCTCGATCGATCGCCCGGCGGCACGAGCGGCGGTTCGGCGGCCGCCGTCGCCGCGCGCGCGACCGTGTTCGCGCTCGGATCCGATACGGGTGGATCGATCCGTCAGCCCTCCTCGCTCTGCGGCGTCGTCGGGCTCAAGCCGACCTACGGCCGGGTGTCGCGCTACGGTCTGATCGCTCACGGATCGTCGCTCGATCAAATCGGACCGATCGCGACGAGCGCGTACGACGCG
>DATFXR010000211.1:0-28953 GCA_035315685.1 Vicinamibacterales bacterium
CACGAGCATCGTCGTCCGCGCATTCACTTCGTCGGCGGTCGCTCCACCGAGCCGCTCGACGAGCGCCCGCGCATCCTTGCGCCCGAGCGAGCTGAGCTTTCCAGTGAAGACGACAACCTGTCCGGCAAGCGGCGACGTGGATCGGTCAGGTGAGAGTGAGGGCAAACCAGCCTCTCCGCTGAAATCGCTGGGGAGAGCGACTGATCCACACGATGATCGAGAATAAGATCGAAGTCAACATGATTCTCGCCGGCGACATCGGTGGCACCAAGACGCTGCTCGGTCTGTTCGACGCGGCGCCGGTTCGTCCGCGCTCGATCGCGGTGCAGTCGTTCAGTACCCTCGACTACGACGATCTACCGTCGATGATTGCCGCATTCCTCGACGCGCACGAAGGCGCTCGCCACGCGATCGATCGCGCCTGCTTCGGGGTCGCCGGCCCGGTGATCGGCGAGGCGGCGACGCTCACCAACGTGCCGTGGCGCGTCGACGCGCGCGTGGTCGCGTCCGCGTTCACGATTGGCCGCATGTTCCTCCTCAACGATCTCGAAGCGATGGCGTGGTCGGTGCCGGTGCTGCACGAGTCCGAGGTCCGCGTGCTCCAGGAAGGCATCGCGCTTCGCGGCGGCAACATCGCGCTGATTGCCGCCGGCACCGGACTCGGCCAGGCGATGCTGCACTGGGTGGATGGCCGCTTCATTCCGTCGCCGTCCGAGGGAGGGCATGCCGATTTCGCGGCGCGGACCGATCGCGAAGTGATGATGATGCGCGAACTCACCGCGCGCTACGGACGCGCCGAAGTCGAGCACGTCGTGTCGGGCCGCGGCCTGATCAACGTCTACCAGGTCGTGCACCATCAGCACCCGTGTCGCGGATCGATCGACCTCGAGTCGCACGACGCCGCGGCCGCGATCTCGCACGCGGCTCTCGATCGCACCTGCGAGTGCTGCGTCGAGACGCTCGATCTGTTCGTCGAAGCCTACGGCGCCGAAGCCGGCAACGTCGCGCTGCGGACGGTGGCCACCGGCGGCGTGTTCATCGGCGGCGGCATTGCGCCGAAAATTCTGCCGGCGCTCACCGCCGGTGCGTTCATGCGCGCGTTCGTCGCCAAGCCGCCGCTCGAGGCGATGCTGAAGACGATGCCGGTGAAAATCATCCTCAACCCGGACGCCGCGCTGCTCGGCGCCGCAGTTTTTGCTGCAGGACGCTGAGGCGCCGTTTACGACACGAACGTCACGCAAGGAACTATCGCGACGAGCGTGCGTTTTCGCTCAATAGAAACGCCTCCGGCGTTGTTGTAACCTTGAAGCGAAATGATCTGGTTCTTCGATCGGGACGGCGAAAAACTTCGTTACGAAATCACGCACGATCGGCTCGCCGGCCGCTACAGGGTGGTCATCACCAAACCTGATGGCTCGGAATCGATCGAAGAAGTCGATGAACCGACTGAGTTGATCGAGCGGTCGGTGCAGCTGATGAACTCGCTCCGCGGCGACGGCTGGCGCGTCGCATAGGCCGGCCGACAGCCTTCCGTCACGACGATCCCCCACCGGTCCGAGCTCGCGAGCCGCCGACGCGGAATTCTGCCTGCAGCGCACCTGTAGAGTGGATTGTCGAAGCCGCCGGAGCCGCACGCTTGAAACGCGCGCTCAGCGTCCGCCCAGATCGAGCAGGTCGAGCGCCGCCGTGAGCGCCATCGCTCCGCCACGGTCGTCCGCGCCGGTGACGGCGGGACGATCGAAGTAGTAGCGCTTCGTGGGTCCGGCGCCTGTTCCCGCACACACGTCGACGAGCGTCGCGTCCGACGCGACGTGCGCCGCGAGCGCGCGCCAGGCGCGCTGCACGACCGGACGGAACGACGGGTCGAGCCATCCGAGCCGGATCCCTCGCGCCATTGCGCTCAGCAGCATCGCGGTCGCGGTCTCTTCGCGGTACGCGCCCGGCTCGTCGATGATCTGCCGCCACGATCCGTCCGGCGATTGCTGTGCGCGAACCGCGGTCATCTGTCGACGGTAGATGTCGAGCAGCCGCGCGCGCTGTGGATGCGCCGCCGGCAGGCGCGCGAGCGTCTCGACCAGCCCGAACGCCGCGAACCCGTTGCCGCGGCCCCACGCCGCCGGGCCGTCGGTCGCGTGGTTGAACAAGCCGTCCGCTCGCTGAAGTCTCGCGGCGTACGCGATCAGCAACCGCGCGGCGCGATCGAGATCGGCCTCATGGCCCGGCCGTGCGCCCGAGCGCGAGAGGACCGACGTCGCCATGAACATGTCGTCGGTCCAGCCCTGCCCATATTCAGGCGACGCGGGCGCCTTCTCCTTGGCCGCCGCCGCGACGCCTTCGTCGAAAAGGGCCGGTGACAGCTCTGCGAACACCATCGTTCCAGCCACTGATGTCAGCTGGATACGCGGCGCCTGTCCCGCCGGAGCCTGGGGCGGAGGCGCAAACAGCTTCCGCTCGCCCGCTGTCCACGGCCTGATCTGTTCCAGCACGTTCGCGCGCAGCGTCTCGTCTTTGTCGAGCGCCGCGACACGAAGCGCGCCGATCCATGAGAGCGCGGGGATGTAGCTGATACCGGGCGTTTCGGGATAGCGGCGTGCGAGCTGTCGCGCAATGGCGAGCGGTTGCCGCTGGACCCGTTCGGCGATCGTCCGGCGCAGCGTCGACACCTCGCGCGGCTGGACGAGCATCTTCTCCAGGGCAGCGGCTGCACCCTCTGCCGCGATCGATTCCACCGGCGCATCGATCGGCAGCGGCATGCTGCCCACGGTCACGATCAGATCGGGCGCCTGAAACGTCGTCCAGCGTGCGAGCGACAGCTTGTCGGCTTCGTCGAACTGCGCGAGCGGGAGCGCGCTCAGCGACCAGCGCGAGCGCACGGACGCCGGCGCGCGCGTCTTGAACCAGCGAACCAGATCGACGGCAGTCGCCGGATCGCCGCCCGGCGCGCCGATAATCACGACGCGACGCTTCGAGTCGGCCGGATCGAAGGCAGACGGGTTCTCGATGGTGGGGATCGCCGACTCGTCGCGCCTGATGCCAGCGGCCGCGACTACGTGCGGCTCACCAGGCAGCGCTGCCACCGTGCGAAGGGCGGCTTCGCTGTCGGCCTGGTAGGCCGGGTAGGTCGGGTGGGTCGGGTCGGTCTGGTGGGCCGGGTCGGTCTGGTGGGCCGGGTAGGCCTGGTGGGTCGAAGCGATCAGCATCGAGACAAGAACGATTCCCGTCAATCGCAACGGCGCCTGACGGCGGTTCATTCGAATCTCCGACGTACCCGCCCCCATCGCTCTCATCCTCTGACCCCCTCTTATCCGACTTCACCGTCCCATCCCATCCGTCTCACCGTCCGACCTACCCACCCACCCGGCCCAGCTGACCCACTCGACCTAGATGCGCGGCAGCGACGCACCGCGCATCAGGTGATCGAACCACATGTTCGAGAGCTTTTCCTGAACGGTGTTCTGGCGCAGCCGGGCGGCGAGATTCGGGAAGTCCACGCGATCCATCTCCTGATCCTGGTTGAAGCAGGAAAAGATAATCGTCTCCCTTCCGCTCGTGGGATCGACGTGCTTCTGCAGGCACTGCGCGCAGACTTCCTTCATCATGCACTGCATCGGTGAGTTGATGCTCGCGATGCTGACGTGATCCGGCTTCAGATACGGCGCCAGCACGCCGTGCCGCGCCGCCTTCACCGCCGCCATCATCCGGTCCGATCCGATCGCGATGATCCGATCGACGACGGGAAGCGGCACCAGCGCCTCGCCGAGCGCGCCGCTCTGGTAGGCGAGCACCGCCTGGACGATGTTGCCGCGGAAATGCGCATCCTGTGGCCGTCCCGGCGCGATCGGCGCGCCCATGTCGGTGCTCCAGATCACCTGATCGGTGGCCGACTCGATCTCCTCGCGCTTGAACAGATCCTCGCCGCGCTTGTATCCGGCGAAGTAGATCACGCGGTTGCCGTGCGCGCGCATCGCCTTCGCGATCGAGAACAGCACGGCGTTGCCGAGGCCGCCGCCGAGCAGCAGCACGTTCTTCCCATCGGGAATTTCGGTCGGCGCGCCGGTCGGGCCCATGACGATGACCGGCTCGCCTTTCTTGAGGTAGGCGCACAACCGACTCGACACGCCGAGCTCCAGCGCGATCAGCGACAGCAGCCCCCGGTCCTTGTCCACCCACGCACCAGTGAGCGCGATGCCCTCCATCAGCAGCGGCACGCCGCGGGCGCGCGGCGCGAGAGACTCGAAATTCTGCAGGCGATAGAACTGTCCCGGATGAAAGTGCCTGGCCGCCGCCGGCGCCTTGACGATCACTTCGACGATCGTCTCAGTGAGGCGCACGACGTCCTCGACGCGCGCCACGAAGTCTTCGTCGAGACGGGTGACGAGCGCCTGCCAGGCCCGGTCGCGTTCCGCCTGCGCCGCCGGATCGAGCGCGGCAAGCTCTCGCGCGAACAGCTTCATCACTTCAGGGTAGCCGTCCTTCGCGGACGCCATCGCCTTCACGACGTTGCCGGCATAGCGCGGATGGTTGTCGCCGTAGTAGGTGACGAACTTCCCGCCGGCGTCGTACGAGGTGAAGAATCCGGCGGGATCGGGCGTGAGATGAAAGCCGCCGTCGCCGTTCGGCGCCACCGCGTGCGGCTGGAAGAACTTCCGCTTCGCGTCGAGCTGAAACGTCCCGCGGCATTCGTTCTCGTAGGTGATGTTCGGTGTCGTGCCGGCGGCAACGAGACAGGTCCGCGTCGGCAACGTAATGTGCTGCGGCCCCGCCTGCCCTTCCTGCCGGTCCCGCCCCTCCTGCCCTTCCCGCCTGAACACCATCGCGCTCAGCGCGCCGCGCGCGTCGGGAATCGCCTCGAGCGGATTCAGGTTCTCCGCAAAGACGATCCCTTCCTCGAGCGCCTTGATCACTTCCTCGTGATTCAGCCGGTAAGCCGGCGAATCGACCATCCGCTTGCGATACGCGATCGTCACGCCGCCCCAGGCGCGGACCAGCGACACGAAATCCGGCGCCTCACCCGCCGCCTGCGCGCGCGCGCGTTCGGCGCGGACCGCGCGGCCGTGCTCCAGGTACTCGTCGAGCACTGCCTGTTCTTCGGCGTCGTACAGACCGCGCACGCGCGATTCGCCGAGCTCCGCCGCCAGCGTCTCATGGTGTTGCAGTGTCTTCTCGACCTGCAGCGGGTAGTAGGCCATCAGCTCGGTTGCCGTGTCGATCGCGGTCAGACCGCCGCCGATGACGACGGCCGGCAGCCGCGTCTGCAGATTCGGCAGCGCCTCGCGCTTGAACGCCCCGGTCAGCTGCAGCGCCATCAGAAAGTCGCTCGCCTTCCTGATGCCGCGGATCAGGTTGTTCTTCATGTCGATGATCGTCGGCCTGCCGGCGCCAGCCGCGATCGCCACATGATGGAACCCGTACGCCCACGCGTCTTCGATCGGCATCGTGCCGCCGAACCGCACGCCGCCGTACATCCGCAGACCGCGACGCCGGGCCAGCGTCAGATGCAGCAGCGTCAGGAAGTTCTTGTCCCACCGCACCGTGATGCCGTACTCCGACACGCCGCCAAACCCTTCGAGCACGCGCTCGTCGAGTTGACGATAGATCTCGCTCCAGTCGCGAACCGGCTCAGGCAGCTCGGTATCGGTGCCGGTCAACGATTCCGGCAGCGGCTCGATCTTCAAGCCGTCGATTCCGACCACGCCACACCCTTCGTTGAGGAGGTAGTGCGCCAGCGTGTACCCGGCAGGCCCGAGGCCGACGACGAGCACGTTCTTGCCGTTGTAGGGCAGCGCGTACGGACGGCGGACGTTCAGCGGATTCCAGCGCGTGAGGAGGCCGTAGATCTCGACGCCCCACGGCATCGAGAGGACGTCGGTCAGTACGCCCGTCTCAATCTGCGGGATGTTGACCGGCTCCTGCTTCTGGTAGATGCAGGACTTCATGCAGTCGTTGCAGATCCGGTGGCCCGTGCCCGGACACATCGGGTTGTCGATCGCGACGAGCGCCAGCGCGGCGATCGGATCGCCGGCCTTGCGCAGCATGTGCATCTCGGAAATCTTTTCGCCGAGCGGACAGCCCTGCAGTTCGATTCCGAGCGCGTTGACGGTGACCCTGCGGTCCTTGTCGTGAAGCCCTTTCGAGCACGAGTCCTTGTCGCGCTCGTGGCACAGCACGCAGTAGTGGATCTCGCTCAGTACCTCGCGCGGTTGCATCCGCGCGTCGGTGAGCTTGAAACCGTCGCGCCGGCGCAGCCGCCAGTCGGGGCCGATCATCGCTTCCGGCAGGGAGCGATCGAGCCGCTGGACGTCGACGAGATGAAAGGGTTCGACGTTCTCTGGAAACCGGAAGATCACCCAGCTGCGGTAGGCGGGATCGTGGATGCGGGCCGCGCACCAGCGCCTCAGTGCTTCGCTGTCGGGGCTCGGGACTCGGGGCTCGTGGCTGGCTGTCTTCTCGCGATCGAGCAGCCGGCACCCTGCCTGCGCGACGGCGAGTTCGCGGTCGCCGGTGCTGGTGTCCGCAATCATCGCCTCGACGATCGCATCGTCTGCGGCCGACGAGTGCACCGGCGCGGCGCCTTTCAGCAGCGGCAGCGCGCGGCGGCGCACGAAGTCGACCTTGAACCGGAACAGATCGTCCTGAAGGCGCGTCGCCTGCGCGATCGACGCGAGCGGGCGATCGACGTCGAACAGGCGCGTGAGGAAGCGGCTCACGTGCGGCGCCATCGCAATCAGGAGATTCGACAGCGCCACCGGCGGACGCGGAGCATCGGGCGACTGGCGATACGCGTCCCAGTCGCGCCACAGTGCCGGATCGTCGGTGGCGACCTGTTCACAGAACCGTTCGTACAGCGACGCGAGCCGATCGGGGTCGTGCAAATCCGAGAAGGAGTAACCGGGGACGCCAAGAGCAGTCGCGGACACAGCCATAGGATCCCATCGAAGGTACTAGGGAATTCCGAAGCGAGTCAAACCTCGGAATTGACGCTGACCGGTGCGCGTCGGTACGATCGCGTGTCCGCATGAAAGCCACTGTCACGACCGCAGCGCTCATCGTGTTCGCGTCGTTCACGCTCTACGCGCAACGCGCATCTCGGCCACCCGCGCATCCGGCGCCCGCCGCCAAGGCTCCAGCGGCGCCGCGAGTGGAGCGGCAGGTGCCGTTCCAAGTCGGGGAGAGGCTGACGTATGACGTCTCCTGGTCGTCGTACCTCACCGCCGGCACCGCGTCAATCGCCGTAAAAGAAAAGAAACCTTCCTTCGACTCCACGGCCTACTACATCGTCGCCGAGGGACGACCGACACCGCTGCTTGCGAAGCTGTACACGCTCTACTACAAGCTCGACACGCTGCTCGACAGTTACACGCTGCTGCCGCAGCGGGGATCCGTCTACAGCGAGGAGGGCAAGCGGCACCGCTTCAAGACGACGCGATTCGATCGCAATGCACGAAAGATCTTTTTCGAATACCAGGCGGACACGACGGTGAAGGCCGACTTCGCCACGTCGGCGGTGACGCAGGACGCGCTGTCGGCGATCTACGTTCTGCGGGCGATTCCGTTGAAGGCCGGCGACCGGATGACGATGCCGGTGAGCGACAACGGCATCAACTACAAGGTGCAGTTCGACGTCGTCGGCCAGGAGCGCCTGCGCACGCCGCTCGGCGAGCAGGCCAGCTGGAAGCTGAAGCTGAACGTCTCGGATGACAAGAACGTCGCCGTCGGCCGCAACGTCGCGATCTGGATCGGCGACGACGCGCGGCGCCTGCCCTTGAAGCTTCAGGCGGATCTGCCGGTCGGCAGCTTCAATCTGACGCTGCGCTCCGCAACCTGAGGGAAAGCAACCGCAGAGAGCGCAGAGAACGCAGAGTCAGTTTTCTCTTTCTGACCGCATCCAGAGCAAACCAATCTCTGCGCGCTCTGCGGTTGCTTTCCTCACACAGCCTCGGAGAGCGCAAAGAACGCAGTGTCAAATTTCTCTTTCTGCCCGCATCCAGGGCAAACCAATCTCTGCGCGCTCTGCGGTTGCTTTTCCGTCAGACTGCCTCGACCAGGGTCAACGCGAAGCGGGCATCCTCGTCGACCCACTGGTTGACGCGGCGGAAGCCGGTGCGCTCCAGCATCTGGTGGATGATCTCAGGCTCGTACTTGTACGAGCTCTCGGTCCAGATCGTCTCGTCGGTCTCGAACGTGACGTCGATTGACGCGGCCGGCACGCGCACGCGTTGACGGGCGGTGGAGAGCAGGTGCATCTCGACGCGCGACTCGGCGGCATTCCAGGCGGCGCGATGGGTGAACCGGTCGATCGCGAAATCGCCGCCCAGCTCGCGATTGATGCGGACGAGCAGGTTGCGGTTGAACGCGGCGGTGATCCCCAGCGGATCGTCGTACGCGAGCAGCAGGTCGTGCGCCGGCTTTACGAGATCGGCGCCGATCAGCAGGGCGTCGCGCGGCGACACTGCGGCGCGGATGCTGCGCAGGAACTCGTCGGCGCCAGGCGGATCGAAGTTTCCGATGTTGGAGCCGAGGAACAGCGTCAGGGTCCTTCCGCCCGTCGCGCGCGCGCCCGCCGCTTCGATCAAGCCGGCCTCGTAGGTCGCCTGGTGCGGGACGACGTGCTTCACACCAAGCTCCGCCAGCGCACGCGATGCGAGCGTGAGCGCCGCGGCCGACACGTCGATCAGATGGACGGTCAGGTCGCGCGGGCGCGCGCGGGCGCTGAGCAAGGTCAGGAGTTTTCCTCCGCTGCCCGGACCCAGCTCGACCACCGTTGCCGGATTGACGCGCGCGAGGATGTCGGCACCATGCCGCTCGAGCAGCGCCCGCTCAGACCGCGTAATGCGATACCACGGCAGTTCGCAGATCGCATCGAAGAGCGCCGAGCCGAGCGCGTCGTAGAAGAACTCCGACGGCAACTGCCGCGGCGTCAGCGTGAGGTAGTACTGCACCGCATCGGCGAACGCCTGCGTCGCAGCATCGACGGACCGATCAGCGGGCGCAACGAAAGGTCGCATAGACGTAGGGATAACGGGTTCTGAACCAGTTGCGAAAGCTCGGCCGCAGCAGTTCGCACGCCGTCGCGGGCGAGGCGCCCTTCATCACGACGTGCTCGCCGTCGAAGAAGTCGGCCGAGTACTCGGGATACGATGCCATCGCCTGAAAGCCCGGAAACGGCGCGAACGGCGTGCTCGTCCATTCCCAGCCGTTACCGACGAGATCCTCGACGCCCCAGGCGCTGGCACCCTTAGGATGCGAGCCTGCCGGCTGCGGATCCCAGCTCTCGAAGTCGAAACACCCGCGCGACGGGTCGGGCCGCGCATCGCCCCATGGATGTGGCCGCTCGCCGTCCGGTGATCCATACGCGGCGCGCTGGAACTCCGCCTCGCTCGGCAGTCGCGCGCCGCGCCATCGGGCGTACGCGGCCGCCTCTGCTTGACTCACGTACACCGGCCACGCCGGCGGCAGCGGCACGACACCGAACATGCCGCGCCACTGCCAGTGGCCGTCATGCTGCTCCCAGAACAGCGGATGCGCGATCCGTTCGCGCTCGATCCACGCCCAATCCTCCGGCCGCCACCATTCCTGATCCGCGTATCCGTCCGCCTCGACGAACTCGAGGAACTGGTCGTTGGTGACGTCGTGCCGCTCAATCGAGAACGCGGGCACCTGCGCGCTGAGCGCCGGGAACTCGTTGTCCCAGCCGAATGCAATCGCGTCGCGCGCCACGCCGAGCGTCGCGCAGCCGGCGGGCACGTCGATCCACTCCTGACGCGGCGCCACGCCGTTGGTGTGCGGGCGATAACCAGCGGGCGCATGCTTCCGCTCGAACGGAAGACGCTGCCACATGTAGAGCAGCGTTTCCTGATGCATCGCTTCGTGCTCGAGAATCGTGAACACGGCGGCGGCGCGATCGAGCAGGGAATCGCCCGGCCGCACGAGCTCGTCGCGTTCGAGCGCCTCGATCACCTGCCGATCGGCTTCATCGCCGAACCGCTGCACCTCATCACGCGACGGCCACACGCCCCGTCCCGCCCGTCCCGCCCCTCCTGCCTCTCCCGCCCGTCCTTCACCTCCGGCCCTTCCTGCCTCTCCCGCCCCTCCTGCCCCTCCCTCCCCAGCCGCCTCGTGCGGATCGATGCCGCGGGCGAACAACGTTTCGAGCCGCGCGTCAATGCTCGGCCGTCCGAGCGCCTTCTTGACGAGCGTGTTGAAGCTGAAGGCCGGCAGGTGCCCTTCGTAGAACACGATCGGATGGCGGAGCGCGATCGGCTGACTGTAGTACGCCTCGTCTTCGAGGAGGTCGAAGAGCGAGCGCGATCGCTCCCGGTTCGTGCGGTACCACTGGACCGCCGCAACGCGATCAAAAGTCATCCGCCCATTGTGCTCTAGAACTGTTACGGATTGATGATCGTGAAGGTATCGGCCGTCTGACCGAGAGTCGAGGTGACGAACACCTGAACGGTATACGGGCCGCCGCCGTTCTTGAAGCTGTGCGCAGTTTGGTTGCTGGTGGTCGTCGCGGTACTGCCGTCGCCGAACGTCCACTCGTACTTGGTGGCAATGGCAGTCGCCGGCGCCAGGGTGGCGACGAAGGTGTAGATCGTGTTCGCGCCGGCAACGACCGGCGGCCCGAACTCGATCTTCACGCTGAGCGGCACGCTTGCCGCGACGACGATCACGGCCGAGGCGGTCGCGGATGCGCCGCCGGTATCCGTCGCCGTCACGCTGACCGTGAACGTGCCCGGCGTCTGATACACGTGCTGCGCGACGATCGCCGTGCCGCTCGCGGCGCCGAGCGAGATGCGGCTGCCGTCGCCGAACGCGACGGTGACGTCCTGGATCGACGTGCCGCTGCCGGCCGCCGGCACGGCTGAGATCGTGAACGTCGTCGGGGTGAGTGCCGTCGGATTCTGGCCAGGCGTCACCGACACGCTCGGCTGTGGGCGCGGCGCGACCAGCACGGACGTGGACGCGGACGGACCGATGCCGGCGTTGCCGCTCACCGAGCCCTGCGCGCCGACGGTCGCAGTAATCGTCGAGGGCTGTGACGTGTTGAGCGTCGTCTTCGCGCTGCCTTCCTGATCGGTTTTCACCGCGGCGATGGTCAGCGACCCGGCCGTCGCCGAGAAGGTCACCGGGATGCTGACCAGCGGGTTGCCGGCCCCGTCGGCGACGGTCGCGGTGATCGCGCTCGTTCCGCCGGAGAACGGCACGGTTGACGGGCTCGCGATGATCGCGACGTGCGAGGCGGCGGAGGCGCCGATCGAGATCTTCGGCGCACCCTGGGACGGCGACAGCGCGGCGCCCGCGCTCGCGCTGATCACGGCGATGCCCGAGATATTGCCGGCGAAGAGGGTCGCCGTTGCGCGCCCCTGCTTGGTGGGCACCGCCGCAGGATCGATCACTCCGAGCGTGGTGGCGAAGGTCACGATCGTGCCGTCCGCGACGAAGCGGCCGGTGCTCTCGACGAGGTCCGCGTTGACGGTTGCACTGCCGCCAAACGGCAACTGAGTGGCGGACGCGGTGAGCGTGATCGTGGTGGTCGCAGAGGGGGCGGCGGGCGTGGAATCGCCACACGACAGCGACACGGCGGCCACCAGGCCGGCGATTGCCAGCACCTGGAACGGCAACCGTCGTCGCCGCAGCCTCATGTGCGAAGCACTCCTCGCATCATGCCGTCACCGCATGCGAATGCGCACACCGAACGCAAGCTGGAGGCCGCCGGCGTCGTAGGTCGCCGTGCCGCCACCGGCGACGGGAAAATCCACGGACGCCGACACGTACCGGATCGTGGCGCCGACGCCAAGCATCCTCGTGAGGAAGAAGGTGACGTCGCCTGCCGCGGAATATCCGAAGGTGTACTCGGTGTGGGAGGTCGAACCGATTTTCGCGATGCTGACCGTCGCAAACGTCGGCGACTCCTCCGCAATCTGGATGTTGGTGACCAGGTCCTGGCTGATCGAGAAATAGCTCGGCCCGCCGCGCAGCGCCAGGTCCAGCCGCGGCGAGATCGGCACTACGTACACCGCGTGAAGATGGATCGCCCATTCGGTGTGCTGGAGCGGCGTGCTGAGAGTGGCGAAACGCGGCTGACCGAACAGCGTGGGATGCGGAACGCGCGCGTCAACCGTCGCCGTCTCGGTCTGGGCGCGCCTGGTGAAGCCGCCGCCGATCCCGACGCTGCGCCAGATCCGCAGACCGCCTTCGACGTCGATCGGAGTGAAGCCGCTGTCGATGTTGTGGGTCGTGGTGATCGCGGCGCGCTCGTCGTAGATCACCGGCGCGACCGATTCGGTGAACGAGCGGGACGTCAAGTCGAAGCCAAGATTGGCGTTGACGTACATCTTGTCTTCCCAGGGTTGTGCTTGAGCGACTGCGCCCACCGCGAGCGTCAGGACGAACGAGAACGACACACACCTGGCGATCTGCTTGACCATCACGACGCCGGAAACGGAGAAAACGCGCCTGAAACTGGCGCATCGTAGCACGCGCCGGTCACGGCGCCACTCGGCGTAAAGGCTTGCGATTGGGCATTTACACGCCTAGACTGGAGGGGTTTCACACTAACGTGAGCCGGGCCCGGTCGATCGCCCGTGCTCGGGAGGGGGAGCCACGATGCCAGCGAACCTCGTTGTTCAGGGTTCCTTCACGGCGCGGGTGCCCCGTCTCAAGCCCCGCGTCGTCGCGCCACAATCGTCGAGCATCCAGCGTCACGGCGGCGCCGAGATCATTCCGCTCGACGCCTCGGCGCTCAATCTCGCGAGCAGCGCGGGGCGGCCGATGCCGGCGCCCGTGCAACGCAAGATGGAAGCGCTCTTCGGCGAGGATTTCTCCGACGTCCGGATTCATTCGGGCCCGCAGGCGCACGCGATCGGCGCGATCGCGTTCACGCTCGGCTCGAATATCTACTTCGCGCCCGGTCACTACTCACCCGACACGCCGCACGGCCATCAACTGCTCGGCCACGAGCTGACGCACGTCGTCCAGCAGCGTTCCGGACGCGTCCGCAATCCGCAAGGCGCAGGCCTCGCTGTCGTCCAGGATCATGCGTTGGAGGCGGAGGCCGAGCGGATGGGTGCCCGCGCCGCGACGTTCACGCCGCGGACTGCGGGATCGTCGCGAACCTGACGCGGAGCCGGGAACGCTTCAGCCGAGTGACTGATCGTCACCGCGCTGCGGTGCGGCCGTCGGGCGCTGACGACGACTTGACCGCCTTCAGCGGCTGAATGCCGGAACGCACCTGCTCGTGGGTGAAGAAGCTGTCCATCGGCAGTCCCGCCTGCACGGCGTGCTGCGCGTCCGGACGATAGTTTCCTGACGCATTGCTCCACCATTCGAGATGCCCATGGCGGAACTGCGCCTCGCCGGCGTAGCGGACCGGCCGTCCGTCGGCGAGCACGGGATGGCGATAGCGCGGGTGCATCCTGATCTCGCCGGCGGCGCTGGTGATGAACACGTACCGCTCGTTCGGCATCCTCTGGCCGTGGCCGTGCGGTGTCATCATCCGGTACTGACCGAAGAACGGCTGCAGCGTCGCGATCTCGTCGCGATTGACCTTGATGTTTGCGGCGGGATTGCGATTGGGATAGAGCCGCGACGACCCGGACGGCGTGACCGGCTTCATGCCACCGCAGATGCTAGCACTACCGGCACTGCGAAAGCACCGGGAGCCGACGGCATATAATGCGGCTCTCGAGGAGTCCACAGTGTCGGCATTCGGGTGGCGTGGCGAGCGCAGCGTGGACGAGTGGCTGTTCAGCGAGCCGTCCTCGTTCGACTTTCTGCAGGCCGTCCGGCTGCTCGAGATCCGCGCCCAGAGTGCGGCCCGACCGCTCAACGCGCCGCCGTACGCCGACGTCGTGCGCTTTCGCACGTCGTTCGACCTTGGATTCGCGCCGAGCGAGATCCGTGATCTCCAGCTGCCGGCGCCGGGCGGCGTGCCCGAGATGACCATCGCGATGTTCGGCACTGGTGGACCCGACGGCCCGCTGCCGACATCGTTCACTGAGGACATCCTCGATCGACTGAAGAATCAGGACACCGCGCTCGCGGCGTTCCTCGACATCTTTCACCACCGCCTGGTCTCGCTGCTCTACCGCATTCACAAGGTGCATCGGCTGGCGCTGGTGTCGGTGTCGCCCGATCGCACGCCCGCCGCGCGTTACCTGCTGTCGTTGATCGGCCTCGGTCTTCCGTCGCTGGGGTCGCAGCTCGAGGCGCCGGCGGCGATGCTGCGCTACGCCGGACTGCTGGCGACCACGCCACGATCGGCGGTCGGTCTCGCCGTCATGCTGACCGACTACTTCGAGGTGCCGTTCGAGGTGCGTCAGTTCGCCGGCGAATGGTACGAGCTCGATCCGGATGAGTGCACACACGTCGGCGTTGCCGGCCGCAACAACGCGATCGGCCGGAACGCGGTCGTCGGCACGCGGGTGTGGATTCAGGATGCGGGCGTCGTGCTGCGCGTCGGCCCGCTCACCGCGCAGCAGTTCGGCGACTTCCTGCCCGAAGGCGCGGCGCACGCCGCGCTCGCCGAAATGGTCCGCTTCTATGCCGGTGCCGATCTCAAGGTGCGCATCCAGCTGCTGCTGCGTCCGGAGGATCTCTCGCAGGCGCGGCTCGGCCAGTCGCGCGTCGGCTGGACCGGCTGGCTGCATACCAGAGAGACCGATCGGCCGGACGACCAGGTCCGCGTCCGGCTGGTCGCGCGCCCGAGACTTGGTGCCGCATGACCGCGATCGGCTTCACCGCCGGCAACTACGTCGTGCAGCTGGCGATTCCGTCGCTCGGCGGCGCCGCCCTGCTCGTCGAGCACGTCGAAGGCGACGAGCTCATCTCGGGGTTGTTCACGTTCCGCGTCCGGATGATCGCCGAGAACTCCGCGCTCGCCTTCGACTCGATCGTCGGCAAGGACGCAGCGCTGTCGATCGGCTTGCCGGACGGCAGCAAGCAGTACGTGCACGCGATCGTCGGACGATTCCGGCAGGCGGGGACGACCGCGCGCTTCACCACCTATTTCGCCGATCTCTACCCGCGGATGTGGCTGCTGACGAAGACGCGCGACTCGCGCATCTTCCAGAACAAGAGCGTCCCCGACATCGTGAAGCAGGTGCTCCAGGAGCACGGCGTTACCGACGTGAACGACTCGCTCACCCGGACCTACGATCCGCGCGAGTACTGCGTGCAGTACCGCGAGACCGCGTTCGACTTCGTCTCGCGGCTGATGGAGGCGGAGGGGATCTCGTACTACTTCACGCACACCGATTCCGCGCACACGCTGGTTCTCGCCGACGACGCGTCGAGCTACACGGCCGGGCCGGCGCAGCTCAAGATCGGCGCGACCGCGATGAGCCCGTCGCGCAGCGACGCGCTGCCCGAGAGCGGCGTCGAAGTGCAGGTGACCTCGGATCAATGCAAGCTCGACGATTACAACTTCGAGACGCCGTCAACCGATCTGCTCGGCACCGCCAGCGGAAAAACGTCGGCGCTGACGGTGTACGACTACCCTGCCGGACGGCTGACCAAGGGCGCCGTCGAGGCGCTGGCCACGCAGCACGTCGAGGAGCTCGAGCTGCCGCGGCTGCTGCTGCACGGATCGACCAGCAATGCCGCAATCAGGCCCGGGCACGAGTTCACGCTCGACGATCATCCGCGCGACAGCGCCAACACGAAATACGTGGCGTCGAAGGTCGTGCACGAGGCGAGCCAGGACGCCTACTCGAACCGCTTCGACGCATTCCCGGCCGACACGCCCTTCCGTCCACCGCGCCTCACACCCGAGCCGCGCATTCACAGCTGCCAGACGGCAACGGTGGTCGGCAAATCTGGCGAAGAGATCACCACCGATCAGTACGGGCGCGTGCGCTTGAAATTTCATTGGGATCAGTCGGCGGCAGCCGACGAGACGAGCTCCTGCTGGGTGCGGGTCGCGCAGGCATGGGCCGGAAAGCAGTTCGGCGCATTTTTCCTGCCGCGCATCGGCCAGGAGGTGGTCGTCTCGTTCCTCGAAGGCGACCCGGATCGGCCGATCGTCACCGGCTCGGTCTACAACGCGAAGCAGACCGTTCCATACGCGCTGCCCGACAATCAGACGCGCACGCTGATCAAGACCGACAGCTCGAAGGGCAGCGGCGGCTCGAACGAGATCTGCTTCGAGGACAAGAAGGGCGAAGAGAACCTCTACGTCCACGCGCAGAAGGACATGAACGTCGTCGTGCTCAACGACCAGACGGCGACGATCAAGAAGAACCGGAGCGTCACCATCGAAGAAGTCGACGACACGCTGACGGTGAGCAAGGGCAAGCGCACGGTCAGCGTCGCAGCGGACGAGACGCACGAGAACAAGGCCAAACTGACCTACAACATCACCAGCGATCTGGCGGTGAAGGTCGGCGGCAAGCTGACCGTCGAGGTCACCGGCGATCTCACGCTGAAGGTCACCGGTGCGGTGAAGATCGACGGCTCCAGCGACGTCAACGTGACCGCGATGGGCGCGTTGAGTCAGAAGTCGACCGGCGCGATGACGACCGAATCGAGCCAGAACATGACGATCAAAGCGGGTATCAACCTCGAGCAGGAGGGCGGCGCGGCGCTGAAGATCAAGTCCGGCGCCACCGCCAACGTCGAGGCCGGGGCGATCCTCGTGCTCAAGGGCGCGCTCGTGAAGATCAACTGATGGCCGAGAGCAGCCCGACCGAACGGATCGACACCTACGACGACGGCTCGGTGCGCGCGGCGTACAACATGAAGGACGGCCGCCTGCATGGCGCGTACGTGGAGCGCCATCCGGATGGCACGCCGATCATGCGGGCCACCTTCGAGAACGGACAGCTCGAAGGTCCGGCGGTGTTCTTCGGGCCGGGCGGATCGATAGCGCGGGAGTCGACGTTTCACGCGGCGGTGCTCAACGGCGTGACGACGATGTACGAGGCGGGCGCGCCGCGGCTGCGTCTCAACTACAAGGACGGACAGCTCGACGGTGAGGCGATCTTCCTCGACGAGGAAGGGCGCATGGTGCGGAAGGCGACCTACGTCAACGGCGCGCTCAACGGCCCGTGGCTCGAATATCGTCCCGACGGCCGCATCCGCGAGACATCGCAGTACCGGAACAACCGGCTGCACGGCGAGACGGTTCGCTACGACGAGCAGGGGAAGGTGAGCGAACGGATTCGCTACGAGAAGGGCGTACCGGTCGCCGATGCGAAGCCGCCTGGCCAGAAGCGCTGAGGCACTCTTATGGGCATGCAGATCTGCGCGGGAGCGATGATGCAGTGCAGCTTCGGCGCCGCGCCGGCTGCACTGATCGTGCTGCCCACCAACGGCGCGCTCACCGGCAGTCCGGCGGCGACGATCATGGATCATCAGCCGATCGTCAACGTGCCGCCGTTCGGCATGTGCAGCTCGCTCTCGAATCCGATGGTCGCCAGCGCCACCGCCGCCGCGCTCGGCGTCCTGACGCCGATGCCGTGCATCCCGGTGACGACCTCGCCGTGGATTGTCGGTGCGCCGACGGTCCTCATCGGCAACGTCCCGGCGCTGAACGACTCCTCGAAACTGATGTGCAACTGGGGCGGCGTGATCCAGATCACGTCGCCCGGCCAGTTCACCGTCAACCTGCCGTAAGGCTGGCGATGGCGTACGAGTTTTCGTTCGACACGGGTCAATGGTGGGCGACGATCGCCGCGTGCATCCTCGTCGTGCTCCTGGCATTCGCGGCGGGTTTCATCGCCGGGATGATGTGGGGACGAAGCAGCGCCGCGATCGGCCGCCCTGAAAGGGCGGCCCTACACGTGAAGGGGCGGCCTGTCAGGCCGCCGGGCGCAGGCGGCACGGCCGCAGCGCGTCGGTGCGTCGCAACGATCGGATCACGGTCCGGCTGAAGCCGGACACTACGTCAACACGCGCTCGATCAGCCGGCAGCGTCCGGCCAAAGCCGGACCGTGATCAGAACACCGGCTGTGATCCGGCGAGCGGCGGCCAGCGCTTCCACTCCTGCTCGCGCTGCAGGCTCTTCATCACCACCCGCGTGAACGAATTGATCGCCGCGTGCAGCCCGAAGAAGTGATGCAGCACCGACGCGAACAGCACCGGGCTCGCGCCGACGAACTGCGATTCGTCGAACACCACGGTGACTTCGGTGCCGCGGCAGAAGCCGCGCCACGCTTCTGATCCGATCTGGCCAGCCACCGGTCGCGCGTGCATCTCGCGGATGCCTTCGATCTGCCTGGTGATGAACGGGCTGCCCGAGAAGTTGTAGAGCCGCAGCATCTCGCGCAGCGCAGCGAGGCTCTGCTCGCCGTTCGACAGCGACAGATGGTTCAGCGACAGATTCGATACGAGCTTCCACAGCGTCTCGCCGCCGAGTGCCGGATAGGCGGCGTCGGTCGGTCGCGTGAGGCAGGTGATCCGGCTGAGCGGCGCCGAGTCTTCGATCTGCAGCTCCGCGCCGCCTGGAATCTGCACGGCCAGCTCGCGGTTGGTGCAGAGCGTGTGTGCGTAGACGACCTGCACCGGTGGCTCGCTCGGACGGAAGTTCAAATCCACGAAGCTGACCCAGACGTCGGTGCCGACCAGATCCGCGCGGCCGGTTGCCGCGCGCCGCGCGTGCCAGAACGTCGTCGACGGCTCGTCGAGCGACGCGTGCTTGAACGAGAAGAACGGCTGAATCTCGAGCGTCGGCTTCTGCGGATCGGACGCCGCCGACACCGACTGAATCGAGTGGATCTCGCTGATCGCTTCACGCCGGTGATCGGCCACGAGGCGATACTCCGCCTGCCGGTGATCGATCCGGATCGGCTCGCTGGTCTTGTAGAAGAGATTCTGAATCGGCGTGCAGCCCAGGACGACCGTGTCACGATCGATCGCCATCCGTCCGGGCGGCGAGCCGCGGAACAGGAACAGGAGATCGAGACGCTCGGTCGCGTGGCAGCGATCGAGACCGTCGAGATCGAAGAAGTGATACTTCACCGGAAACTGCAGGTACTCCTGCACGAGCCGGTAGCCGGGATGCGAATGCGGCCCCGCCGGGATCACATCGTCGTCCGCGCCGAAACCGACGGGCATCACCGCGGTGTCCGGCAGCATCACTGGCACCGAGCTCTCGTCGGGAACCATGGCCACGCCGGCCAGCGACTGACCGAGCAGGTCGTAGAGGGCGCTGACGACGGTCGCGTCCCCCTGGAGGTGAAAGCGAAGACGCTTGAGCTCGAGCTCGGCGAACGATGTACCGAGCGGCTCGAGCCGCAGGCGGAGCACCGACGCGATGTCGGGACGCGAGTCGAGCCCCTTGAACGCCGACCGCGGAAACAGCCCGGCGTCGACCACGTCGACTGGCCACAGCTCGACCGGGTAGGCGGTTCGAAACCGGCACACGCTGCCCTCGCGCGTCTGTGCGAAGAGCCGCGTGTGCCTGGGAAGCACTCGTCCCGACGTCGCCTTGCCCTGCGCCGGATCGACTTCGAACCGCGCGATCGACAGCGGCGGCACCGGGTTGACGAGATTCGGGTAGAGGATGCCGAGCAGGCTGCCGCTGATCTCCGGCAGCTCCGAGTCGAGCCGCCGCTCGAGCCGCGCGGTGAGAAACGCGAACGACTCGATCAGCCGCTCGACGTGCGGATCGGTGCTGACGCCGTTGGCGAGCTCGAGCCGCGCGGCAATTTTCGGATAGAGATGGGCGAACTCGCGCCCCATGCGGCGCAGATACGCGAGCTCGTCGAGGTAGTAGCGGAGGAACTCCTGGCGCTCGTCCATGCTCACGCCTGACGGATTGCCCCGCCGCGCTCCGCGATCACGAGCGGAAACGACACCGGTTCGGTGAGCTGCTCGACGACGAGCGTTCCCGTCACCGTGACGCGGAGCGCGCGGCCGTTCCCCGCGTCGGGCACCACGTCGACGAGCGGGTTGCGCAGGCGGGGCTCGTAGGCGCGCACCGCCTCGACGATCAGCCGCGCAAGGCGTTGCCGATCGCCATCGTTGGTCGGGCTCAGCGTGAAGAAGTCGGGCAGACCGTAGTTGGCGACGGTCCGCTCCTGCCCCTGCAACCCGTCGAGCGTATCCGAGCAGCGCGTGTTGAGCAGACGCGACAGCTCGCCGCGAACGGATTCGAGCACGCGATCGCGGGTGAGCACGCGCTGCGGGTGCGCCTCCTCACGCAGCTTGGGTTCGTCGTCCTGCAGGCGGGCGAAGAGGGGCGCCCGCGAGCGCGGCCCCCTCTTCGGCCCTTCGACACCTACGCTGCGGTGTTCGTCGCGAGATCCCATACCGCGCCGTTGTTGCCCTTCTTGCCGGTGTCTGCCTTCTGTTCGGTGAAGTCCCATTTGATCTTGCTGTAATTGAAGGTGATCGTTTCGGTCGGCCGGTCGCCGCTGCCACAAGACACCGACACCGACGACACGATCGTGTTATCGAGTGTGTAGACGAGATACGGGAGCAGGGTGCCGGCGTCGTTGCGCCCGATGGTCAACGTAATCGTCTTCAGGTTCGTCGCCGCGTTGCAGGCAGCGATGATCGGGCAGGTGGACAGGTCGACGTACTTGCTCACCGTCAGGTCCTGATGGTTTGGACGGCCGGAGGTACGCTCGGTGCTGCTCGGGCTCGCGGTGACCTGCATCGCCACGCCGTGGCTCGCGCTGAGGATCTCGATCTTGTCCTCGAAGCCCTTGATCGTGCTCTGTCCCTTGATGTCTGGAATGTCCAGCAGAATTACATCCATGTGTCACCTCACAGAATTAGGAATTTGGAATTTGGAATTTGGAATTCGTGCAACGAATTCCGCATTCCGATGTCCCAGTTCCCAACCCTTGGCTTCTCGTTGTTCTTCCTCACCCATTCCAAGTTCCTAATTCCTCATTCCTAATTGCTCGGTCACACCCCAGCCGGTTGCGGCAACTCGGCGACCAGCCGCATCGACACCGTGAGCTCCTCAAGCTGGAAGTGCGGGCGCAGGAACGCGACCGCGCGGTAGCAGCCCGGCTTGCCGGGGACGTCGAACACGTCGACGCGGGCCTCACGCAGCGGATACTTCGCCTTCACCGCCTGCGGCGCATTGTCGTCGAGCAGCACGTAATCGGCAATCCACGTGTTCAGGTACGACGCGACGTTCTCGCGGGTCATGAAGCTGCCGATCTTGTCGCGCATCATCGCCTTGAAGTAGTGCGCGAAGCGCGAGGCGGCGAGCACATACGGCAGATTGCTGGAGATGCGCGCGTTCGCATTCGCCTGGTCGGTGTTGTACAGCCTCGGCTTGTTGGTGGTCTGACCGCCGAAGAACGCCGCGTAATCGGTGCCCTTGCAGTGGCACAGCGTGACGAAGCCGAGATCGCTCAATTCCTTCTCCCGGCGATCGGTGATCGACGTTTCGGTCGGGCACTTCAGCGCGATGTCGCCCGCCTCGGTCTTGAAGGTGTGCGCCGGCAGCCCTTCGACGACGCCACCGCCTTCAGGACCGCGGATCGCGGCGGTCCAGCCGTGCTGCGCGAACGCGTTGGTGATGCGCTGCGCCAGCGCGTACGCGGAGTTGCCCCAGAGGTACTTCGCGTGATCGGTGCCGTTGGTGTCCTCTTCGAACGCCATGCCGTCGACCGGTACGGTGTTCGTCCCGTAGGGCAGACGCATCAGCACCCGCGGCAGCGTCAGCGTGACGTAGCGCGCATCCTCGGCCTCGCGGAACGACCGCCACTTGACCAGCTCGGTCGACTCGAAGCCTTTCGCCAGATCGCGCGGCACCGCGAGATCGGTGAAGGCGTCCATGTCGAACAGCTTCGGGCTCGCCGCCGAGATGAACGGCGCGTGCGCCGCTGCCGCGACGCCCGACAGCATCTCGAGCATCTTGACGTCCTGCGGATGCCGGCCGAACTCGTAGTCGCCGACCAGGCAGCTGTACGGGTTGCCGCCGAACGTGCCGTACTCCTCTTCGTAGATCTTCTTGAACAGCACGCTCTGATCGAACTCGGTCGCCTTCTCGAGATCGGTCAGCAGCTCCTTCTTGGTGGCGTTCAGGAGCCTGAGCTTGAGGCGGGTGCCGGTCTCGCTGTTGTGCACGAGATACGACAGGCCGCGCCACGAGGCTTCGAGCTGCTGGAACTCCGGGTGATGCAGGATCAGGTTCATCTGATCGCTGATCAGCTGATCGATCTGGGCGATCCGCGTCTTGATCGCCGCGACCACGTCGTCGCTGACGGTCATGCCCTCGTCGAGGGCCTGGGTGGCGAATTCGTTGACCAGGCTGCGTGCGTGCACGAGCTGCGAGTCGTCGCGCACCATCTTGCCTTCGGTCATGAGCCGCTCGACGGTCACCTCTTTGGTCGCTTCCGGCTTCGCCTCCGGGTTGGTCGCGTCATTCTCGGGACTCATCGGGCACCTCCATCACCGATTGCGGCCTTCACTTTCTTGAGGCCCTCGGGGTCGCGCCCGACCTGCGTGAGCATCGCGTCGAGCTTTTCGTTGCCATCCAGCTTGGTGAGCAGGTCCGACAGTCGCTGGCGAACCTCGTACAGCTTTTTCAGCGACTCGACCTGCTGGATGAGGTTCAGCGGCCCGAAGTCGTCGATCTGACGGAAGGTCAGCTCGACGTTCTGCTTGCCGCCGGCCTTCGACAGCTTGTTGTCGACCTGCAGGGCGAGTCGAGGCGAGATCGACGCCAGCACGTCGTTGAAGTTGTCACGATCGATCTCGATGAACTTCCGCTCCTTCAACGGCGGCGGAGCCTCGGTCAGCCTGCCGCTGAGATCAGCCAGGATCCCGACGACAAACGGCAGCTCCTTCTTCTGGATGGCTCCACCCACCTCCACGTCGTACGTGATCTGCACGCGCGAAGGCCGTACCCGATCGAGTTTGTGCTGCAGACTCTCAGGCATATGCGCTCCTGTTTCTGTTGACGACCGTTGTCAGACCCATGGCTCGGCCCCGTCGATCTATGCGTCACCTGGTGCTACGGCTTCTCGCCAAGCTGCAGCATCCGGAAGATCTCCCCGAGCTGCGCGGAGTCGCGAACCAGCTCCGGCAGCAGTTGTTCGAGCGTCAGCCCGCCCCAGCCGATGGCCCGGCGGACCAGGAACGGCACCGGGCTATGCGGCTCGGTGCGGGTGAGGAAGTCGGCCGCTTCGGCCAGCCGCCGGTACGCCTCGGCGCGGGTGCGAATCGGCGGCGC
Organism: Vicinamibacterales bacterium; assembly: GCA_035315685.1. GTDB lineage: Bacteria > Acidobacteriota > Vicinamibacteria > Vicinamibacterales > CAVVIG01 > QHWK01. Next base: position 23,138 of record DATFXR010000211.1, read on the forward strand.
CAGGTCGTGGCTGTCTTCGCGAACCTCGTCGAGCACGACCGGCGGCACCGGATCGGTTTCCACGTCGGCGGGCTCATCGAACGTTCGCGCCGGCACGCCGCGGTTTTCGAGAGCGTTCGCGACCACGCGGATCGCCGCCGAAATCGTGTCGCGCAGCTTGCCAAGGCTCGGCGCCCTGGGACCGCAGCGCAGCGTCAGCACGTCAACGAGTTCATCGAGGGCGTGCAGCGCGCCGCGGCCCTCGGCGACGACAGCGGTCAGCCACGTCGTCGACGTCGAGGCGACGCTCTTCTGAAAGCGCGCCTCGGTGAGCGCGTCCGCGGCCGGCTGCTGGCGCGGCCGGGTCGGACGGCGGCAGGCCAGTTCCCAGTCGGCGAGCGAATAGGCATCGAGCTCCTCGGTGTCGGGGCGGACGATCGGAATCAGCCGCACCGCGATCGACAACTTCTCGTCGATCCAGAAGACCGGCGAGAGACGGTAGTCCAGATCGTCGTCGATGATCTCCGGATGGAGGTGGTCCCAGTAGGTGTCGCAAAGCCCGGCGATGAGGTGCAGGCCCTCGCGCAGACCGGCGAACCCGTGCATGCGGATCCACGCTTCGAGCAGCCACGCCGCGATCTGGACGTCCTTCGACTTCGTCTCGAGCGCGGCGAGGCACGCCTGTGCAACACCGGGCCAGTCGGCTCGCTTCAAGTCGGTCTTCCAGACTCCCTGCTCGAGGTCGGGATCGTCTTCGCGCCGCAATCCGGCGATGAGGTCGTAGGTGCCTTCGTAGCGAAGCGGCCCCCCGGTGGGATCGTCGGTCGAGATCGGCGTGAGCACGGCGTCGGCATCGAATCGAAACGCGCTGTCGATGACTGTCATGGTTGCCTCGCTACGTGCCCGGACACGAAGTGGTCGCGGGCGCCTGCACGGGGAATTCCTCCGCGGTGATCGGATCCTGTTTGCCGGGTTGGAAGATGCGGACCCGGACGTAGAGACGGAAAGCCTCTGGCGGCGGCTGCGACGCGGCCACCACCGCGCGCCGCTCGGGATCCCGCTCGACCGGGATGTCGAAGCGCAACGTGTTCGGTGCCGCTTCCGCGGTGGCAATCAGATCCGACGAAGCCGGATGGCCCGCCCGGAGGAGCGCCAGCAGCGACCACGTTCCCTGGAACTCCATTCGCACCGTGCGCGGTTCGACGAGGCGCCGCCACGCGGACGAGATCGCGATCGGCTTCTCTGGCGAGTCCTTCGCGAAGCGCATCGTGAGCTGCACCGGATCACCCAGCACCCACTTCACCGGCTTCACCGGGTCGCCGTCGTGGATCGTCTGCCGGCCGATGTCCATCGACCACTGCGCGATCTCGGAGCCGCCGATCTCACGATCGCGGTTGACGCGGAATTCGGGGACGATGTCGAGCGCCACGGCGCCGCCGGGCAGTTCGCGCGCCGCAGCGAACATCGGGTAGAGCGCGTCGATGCGCCGGAGGAATCTCGCCGGCTCCTCGCCGCACGACCGCGCTTGCAGCTGCGCGGCCAGCGACCGCCCGTTCTGCCGGTCGTAGACGCGCAGGAACTCCAGGACGTCCGCCGGCGCGGCGTCGCGCATGCCTTCGAGACTCTGCGTGAACGGGAATCGCGACGCCAGCAGCGTGTTGAAGGACTGCGCGATCGCCGCATAACGAGCCTGCACGCCGGTACGCGCCAGCTCGCGGCAGTGCTTCGTGACGTCCTCGAGAAGATCGTTGCGGACGCCGATCAGGTAGCTGCCGCCGGCGCGCACCGGTCCGAGGCCTGCGCCGGCGCCGCAGTCGTGATCGGGAACGACGAGCGGAAGACTGTCGCGCAGGAACGCATCGAGCGAGGCCAGACCGCTGCCGGCGATCTTCTGGTCGAACGTCGTCACATCGTCGACGATGCCCGACCAGCGGCGAGTGAGCGTCGTGACGCCGTGCGTCGCCGACAGGAAGCGGACCAGCGGCTCGGCCTCCAGCGCGTAACGGCGCAGGCTTTCGCGCTGCTCGTCGACGAAGCCGGCCCACCGTTTGGCGACATCCGCCGGCGACGGCGCGCCGCTCTGCACGTCGAACAACGCGGCGAACACCGCGTCGGTCTGCCGGGCGAAGATGAACGGGTGGCGCGCGGCGGCGTCGCGCTCGAGACGCTGCAGCGCGTCGGTGGCCTGCTGGTTGAGTGCGGTTTCGAGATGGCGGGCGAACGTCTCGTCGCCGTTCTCGAGAAACGGCAACATCCGGCTGATCTTGGTGAGCCGCGCACCGAGCTGCGCAATGGCAGCGGACAGCGCGGCGGGCTCGGCCGGCAGCGGTTCGCCTTCGGTCACATCGAAGGCAAGGCGCGCGGCAAGGCCGGCCGCGACATCCTCTTCGAGCGCCGCGACCAGCGGATGCCGGTAGGTGGGCCCAAGGTGCGGGAAGGCGCCGCTCCGGTATTTGTCGAACGACTCGTAGAGCGCGACCGCGTGATCGATCGCTTCGGGCCGCCACGTCGGGCGCTGCGGCAGCGTCATGTCCCCTTCGGTGCTCGGCAGCGCCGTTCGGAAGTCGTGCGACTGGAGATCGTCGAACGACGCCTTGAGCCCGGCGACCCCTTCACCGAGCACGAGGCCTTTCTCGCCTTTGTCGAGCAGCGGTCCGAACGGTTCGATGCTCGCGACGAGCAGCGTGCCGCTCAGGTTGTCGCGCTGCGCCGCGATCTGGCGAATCACCGGCGACAGGTCCGGCCTGAGCTCTTCGCACAGGCTGGTCGAGGCGATCGCCTTGAACGGCGACTGATCGAGAACCGGCAGCCGCAGCTCACCCGATCGCGCGCCGATCGCTGCCCAGGTGTTCACCGCTTGCGACAGCGTGTTCGTCTCCTCGACCAGATCCATGAGGTCGGCGCCCTCGCTGACCATCGACTTCCACTGCTCGACGAACCGCTGCTCTGACGCGCGGACTGGATTCCGATCGCCGAACCACGAGGCGGCGAACGCCTCGAGGCCTTCCCGCGCGCGCCGCTCGACCAGTCCGGCGAGCGGACCGCAGTCGACTTTGTGCGCCGTGGCATCGCGAAGCGCGTGGCCGTACGGCTCTTCGGGCACGTTCAGCCGCTGCATGCCCGAGTGGCCCGTCACGTAGTTCCCGAGATCCGCCAGTTCGTTGACGTCACCGGACTCGTGCGAGCTGAGCTTGGCATACCGGAAGTAGTTCTCGACGTAGAGCCGGTAGTCCGCTGCAAACCGCTCGAGCGCGGCGTAGTGCGCGCTGTCGGCGAGCGTCGGCTTCGCGCGGCCGGTATCGTCCTCGTCGGGAACCGCAGCGGGGTTCCAGGCAAACACCGAGCGACCCTTTTCCTCGAGGCCGCTGCGGAAGTCCGGCAGGATGACCTCGCCGAAGGTCGCCTGCAGGACGCGCTCGACCGCCGGTCGGAGCGACGCTACGAGAGATGCCGGCAGGAAGATCGAACGGGGGCGATCGTCACCGAGGCGCGCCAGCCCCTGCACGAGGTGATACCCGCGCGCAATCCGCTCTTCGACTGTCGGATTGAGCTCGCCCTTCGCCGTCCTGATGCGCTGATCGAACGCCGTGCTGACATCGCTGAAGAACGCATCGAACCCATCCCGGACCCCCTGCAGACGCGCGTTCGCCCACAGCGTGCCCGAGAGCAGCACAACGGCCAACAAGGCGGCGGCAACCTGCGCCGCGACGCTCACCCGGTTGCGCGCAACCGCGGCGCCCGGCAGCGGCAGCGCAAGACCTCGCTCCGAGAAGACTTTGCGGTTGAGAAGATCGCCGACAAAACTGATCGGCAGCCGCGAGCCTGCAGGTCCGGCCGTCATCGCGGTGTCGCGACGATCGGGCCCGAGGCCACTCAGGTAGAACCCGCGGAACAACGACGCCGACCGGTAGACGCTCGGCCGGAACATCTCGTCGAGCAGCGACCGGAGCGGATCGGCGATGCGCTGCAATTCGCCCGAGAACAGAAACAGCTCGGAGGGATGCTCGAGGTGCCTGCTGGCGGCAAACAGCTCCACCTGCAGCTGAACGATGCAGCGATGCAGCTCGGCGAACGCCTCGTCGATCCAGCCGCCCTCGAACATGACGTCGGGCGCGTGCGGATTCGACCAGCCGATCATGTCCTGCTGCAGGTTGTCCGGCAGCGACTCGGTGAACGCCGTGAAACCGGCGATCTGGTCGGCGTGCGTGATCACCACGTAGACGGGAACCGCGAAACCGAGATCGGCCTGCGCGAGCACCAGCCGCTCCCGGATCGTCGCGCCGATGTCGTGCGTGCGCGCCTTCCAGCCCGGGTCGAGCAGCAGCGACGCCGGCACGGCGACGACGATGCCCTCCACCGGCCGCCGCGGCCGGTGGCGCTTCAGCAGCCGCAGCAGCGCGCGCCACCCGGTGACGTCGCCGCGCGCACCCGGCAGCGCGAGCGACGCCGCCACGTCGATGACGACGCCGCCATCGAAGTAGTGCCAGCCGATGCCGCTGACGGCGCGGCTCTCGCTCTGCGACTGCGGGTCGAGATGCGCCGTCGCGGGTGCGTGCCCGACGAGCGTCGTCTTGCCGGAATCGGCGGGACCAATCAGCAGGTACCACGGCACGCCGTATCGGAAATCGATCCCGCGCACGCTCTTGCGGAGGCGCGCCACCGAGTCGTCGAACGACGGCCGCAGGTCGCGCACCAGCGCGGGCAGCAGCGACTCCTGGTTCTTTTCCTCCGCCAGCTGAAGCTCGGTGTCCTTCGCCGCTCGCGCCCGGCGGCGCGCGCGCGACGCCAGCACCGCCACCACGATGACCGCGGCGGTGAAGGCAAAGACGAGAAGGACGAGCGCGAGCAGCATGGTCACTGAAGCCGTTCCAGCTGTTCGATCTGGCTCTGAATGGTGGCGAGGCGGTCACGGATCGGGCCGCTCAGGTTCATCCACACGATCTGCGAGCCCACCAGCCACGCCACCACGACGGCCGCCGCCGCCCACCACCAGAGGCGCGGACTGCGGAGCTTGCGGCCTTCACCGCTCGTGATCGTGGACTCGTAGCACTGCGGCACGATCTTGCGGAACGGGTCGGTCAGATCGGGCCGCTTGCCGAAGATGAACTGATAGAGACGCTGCTTGTAGCCGTCGATCGCGCCAAGGTCGTCGCGTCCGAGATACCGGCCGCGAAATCCGAGCGCGAGCGCGGTCAGGTAGACGGCCGCCAGCTCGACGTCGCGCGGGTCGGCGCGGTCGAGCAGCGCCTCGATGCGCGCGAACAGCGCTTCGCCCGCGCACCTCGTGCCGTACTGCTCGGTCTCGAGGAGGTTCGCGCGCCAGTACGAGGCGCCGCTCCACGGCAGCTCGACGAACACCTCGTCGGCGGCGGCGACCATCACATACTGCGCCTGCCGGTAGTACTCGAGTACGGGACCCGACGCCCATCGCGTCATGTCCGCCTGCTGGCCGCGCAGGTGATAGAGCAATCGTTCGCGCGTCGCGGTCGACGCCGGCACGATCGCGGTCGTCGTGGCCGGCTCCTGGCTGGCCGGCGCCATCGCCGGCGCCAGCGCCGCCGTGCGCTGCGCTTCGACTTCCTTCCAGAACGCGCGGAACTGCTCGAAGACAGAAATGGCGGGTCTTCGGCCGCGATCGATATGTGCGACGGCGGTCATCGTCAGGTCGCCGTGACGTCCGGCTCGTAGACGTACAAGTAAATCGCCTCCGGCCGCACGCCGGCGGAGGTTCCCAATACCAGCAGGTCGTCACCCGCGGTGAGCACTTCGGCATCGGGCACGAGCTCGAAGAGGTGAAGTCCACGCGGCGGCCGCAGTTCGCCGATGTGCTCGGCGTA
>DATFXR010000212.1:0-16243 GCA_035315685.1 Vicinamibacterales bacterium
CGTGCGCCAATCAGTCAGCGCGGAAGTGAGCCGGGACAATCTGTCGGACGATCGCGCCAACTTCCGCCGCGCCCAGGGCATCTGGCGGCTGGCGACGCAACTCGGCGCCGGCACGTTCCGCGCGGACGTCGATCTGCTGGCCCTGCGCCAGAAGCCGAACAGTCCGGCGCCAATCGACGAAGCGACCGGCGCGTTCAGCAGCGTGTTGCCGGTGGACTTCAATCAGAACCCCGCCAACGCGACGCTGGATACCAACCGCTACAAGGTGGTACTCGACTACGATGTGCCGCTGTCGTTCGGCCGCTGGGGCAACACGGCCGCGTACACCCAGACGCAAACCGACAGCGTGCGCGGCTTCATCGATACCGGAGATACTCCACAGCCGTGGTCGCCCACGACCAACGCCGACCTCGAGTCGTTCAAGCAGTCGCTGAATCTCAAGGAACTGTTCGTCGACAGCAATCTGACCACGCAGCCGACCACCAGACTCGGGCTGACCGCCGGCGTCAACCTGCTGGTGGGACGCGCGGGCGCCGACAGCCTGCGATACGGTCAACGACTGCTGCTCGACGGCGTCAGCGAAGTGCCGAGTACCGAATCGGTCAATCCGAAGGGGACTGTTGATTTCGACGATCGCCGCCGCTTCATCGGCCTCTACGCGCAAACCCACTACGACTTGACGTCCAGCACCAGCCTGCTCGGGGGTCTGCGCTGGAACACCACGCATGAGAGCCGCGACGAAGTTCGCGTCAACAGCAGGGGAGTCAGAACGGTCACGCCGGGGGCCCAGGATGTCAATCGCCTCACCGGTTCGCTGGGAGCGGCGTGGCGGGTCTGGCAAGGCGGGAGCGCTCCGATCAGCGCCGTCACCCTGCACGGCAACGTGGGGTACACCTTCCAGCCGGCGCAAATCGACTTCGGACCCGATCCGGAGGCGCAGCCCGACGGAGGCGGTCTGCTCGAGCCGGAAACTCAGCGCAGCGTGATCGTTGGGTTGAAGGCCGATGCGCCCGGCGGCAGAGCCGAATTCGACGTCGACGGCTTCTTCGTGGACTTCTACAACCAGCCGGTGCAAGCGACGTCCGGCGGCACCACGGTACTGCGCTCGATCGGCCAGCAGCGGTACAAAGGCATCGACGTCGAGGGCGCGCTGCGCCCGTCCAGGGGCCTCACGATCAAGGTCAATGTCGGCTGGAGCGACGCTCTTTACGAAGACTATCTCACCAGCATCGATGGCAAGCCGACGCAGCTGGCGGGCAATCACCAGGTGCTGACGCCGAGAGTGCGGGTTGGTGGCGGATTGCTCTATGCGCCCGGGCGCGGCTGGCGTGGATCGCTGACGTCGAACTGGGTCGGCGAGCACTGGCTGAACAGCCTCAACACCTTCGAGGCACCGGCCTACGCCGTGATCGACGCGTCCGTCGGATATCGCTTCCCGCGGTTCACGCTGGCAGTTCTCGGATCCAATCTCGGCGACCGGCGGGACGCGGTCCAACTCAGCGAGCTGGGTGAGGGACAGTTCTATCGGCTGCCTGCCCGTCGCGTCGACGCGACGCTGACATGGCACTACAAGTAGCAGGCACGCCGCAATCGGTCGGCGTCACCCGGTCACGTCGAGTGTGATGGCGAACGTTTGAGCGCCGGTGTCGGTGTTTTCCCAGGGGCGCGATTTCTTCAGCTCGATTCGAGCGGAACCGGGGAGCTTCGCAGTCAGCTTCCACACCGCGATACCCGCGCTCCCAGTCGACGCATTCACAGTGTCGTAGCGCTCCCGGCGCACCTCGACGTGCGCGGGATCATCGTGGGACGTGCGCCACTGATAGCCGGCCGCGGCATTCTCCGGCAGGTGCAGCATGATCACGTCGCCGACGCGAACGCTGACCTTCCGGCCAGCGTCTGCGTCGGTCAACGTCAGCTCGTTCACGCCGCCGATCGTACTCCGATCGCTACAACGTGACGCCGTAGGCTTCGTCGAAGAACCCGGCCGCGATGTACGCCGCCGAGACGTAGCCGAAGCCCTTGTCGCCCCAGCCCGTGCCCCAGCTGTTCCGGACGATGAAACGACCGGATGCGGTGTAGCCGACGATGGTCACCGCGTGCCCGCCGCGAACGGTATTCGGCATGAACGTGTCGATATTGCCGCCGGTTGCGGTGGCGTTGTCCCACGTCTGGTCGACGCTCAGCCCGGCCAGAATCGGTCCTTGAGACGCCAGCCACGACTTCCACTGGCTCAGCGTGCGATGCAGGTTGAAGTAGGACGCGATCTTGCGCTGCGCGGCCGCGGTGTAGAACGCGTTTTCGTTGCCGGTGTACATCTTCGTGGCGATATGGAACGGCAGCACGTCCATGGTCACGACGCCGTACTTGCGGACGATGTCCATCGCCGTCTTCAGCGAAGTTCCGGCGCCCTCGATGAACGTTTCGGCTCGCGTGACGAATTCGTCGGTCTCCTTCGACGCCATCCAGACGAAGCGAGGCGACAACTGCACGTTCTTGGCGAGCTTGCCGGCCTTCACCATGTGGTACCGCATGACGCCTTCCGCGGTCGCCCAGCCGACGCACGACCCGGTATCTTCCTGGTCGTCGATCGCCCACCACGCAGCCCGCAGGTCGACCGACGACGGCAGCGCGGCGACGGCGCCGAGTGCGCCGCCGGCGACCGCGTCACGATAGGTCCAGTCGCTTTCCGTGCCTTTCGACGGAACGAGATTGCAGATTCGCTGGCCCACGGTCGTCTCGCTGGTTTCCCGGCTCCGCGATTTCGAGGTCTTTCTCGTACCTTTCTTCGCCATACACGTCCTCCGCTCGTTCGACATGAGCGCCGACCGGTGCTAGGGATGAAACGTCCGACCTGGGAGATTCGAACGGGTTTTCGCTGGTGACAGATTCGTTATTCGCTGCGTAGCGCCACGACGGGGTCGGCGCGAGACGCGCGCCATGCCGGCATCGCCGCCGCCAGGATCACGATTGGCATGACTGCCAGCAGCACGACCGCATACGTGATCGCGTCGGTGGCTTTCAGTCCGAACAGCATCGTGTTCATCACCCGCGCGGCGGAGAAGGCCAGCGCCAGACCGCTCGCGGCGCCGAGCGCTGCCATCAGGGCGGCACGGCCCAGTACGAGTCCTACGACACTGCGCGGCGACGCCCCAAGTGCCATCCGTACGCCGAATTCCGCGATGCGCTGCGTGGTGACGTAACTCATCACGCCATACATGCCGGCCATCGCCAGCAGCAGCGCGATGGCGGCGAAGACACCGACCAGCATCATACGCAACCGCGGCGTCGCGATGGAATTCGACACCATGGCGTCCATGGTCGTGAATCTGGTGGCCGTCTCACCGTTCAGCGTGCGCATTCTGCTGCGCACCGGATCGATGAGCGACGCCGGCGCGACCGCGGTGCGCATCACCACCTGCACCTCGTTGGCGTGAAACGGCTGCTGCAGCAGCGGCATGTACAGCGTCGGTCCCGGCGGGGCCGCCGGCGAATCCTGGCGCACGTCGGCGACCACGCCCACGATGGTCATCCACTTCAGCGACTCGAGGCCGCACATGATCGTGTGGCCGAGAGGATCCTGGCCTGGGAAACTCTGCCGTGCCAGCGACTCGCTGATGATCGCGACCGTCGGACGGTCGTAGCCGTCGCCCGACGTGAAGTCGCGGCCGCGCAGCAGCGGAATGCCCAGCGTCGAAAAGTATCCTGGCCCCGACAGGCTGAACGTGGCCTGCGCGAGATTGCCGAGGCGCCGCCGAAAATCCTGACCATCGACGACGTAGCCGCCGTTGGATCCGTACTGGCCCGTCGGGACGCCCATCGCCGCGGCCGCGGAGGTGACCCCGGGCATCTGCTGCAGCTCGTCGACGGCGCGCCCCAGCAATCGTCCGGCTTGCAGATATTCGTCGAGCGTGCGCGCCGGTTCGTGCGCGTACATCACCAGCACGCCCTGCGTACGGAAGCCGAGGTCGACGCCGTTGAGCGCGAGAAAGCTGCGGAACAGCAGGCCGGCGCCGATGGCGAGCGCGAACGACAGCGCCACCTGCACCACCACGAGTGCATTGCGCACGTGATTGGGCGATCCCGCCAGTCCGCGTCCAGCCTGCTTCAATGCGTCGTTGACGTCGACTTTCGCCGCCTGCCACGCGGGGCTGATGCCGAAGAGGACGCTGGCGAGCAATGACACGCCGATTGCGAATGCGAATACCGGCCAGTTGATCGTGATGTCGCCGATGCGGGGCAGCCCGACCTGCTGTGCGGTCGCTTGCGTCAGCACGCGTATCCCGGCCTTCGCGAGGAGCAATCCGCATGAGCCGCCGATCAGGGCGATGACCCCGCTTTCGACCAGCAGCTGACGCGCGAGTGCGGTTCGAGTGGCGCCCAACGCCGTCCGCACGGCCATTTCCCGCTGGCGTGCCGTGGCGCGCGCCAGCAGCAGGTTGGCGACGTTGGCGCATGCGATCAGGAGCACCAGCGACACTGCGCCCATCAGGAAGTACAGCGTGGCGCGCACCGGACCCACCAGCTGTTCCCGGAGCGGCACGGCGAGAAACGTCTTGTCCCTGTTCGCGTCCGGAAACGCCGCCTGGAGGCGCGTGCCGATCGTGCGCAGCTGCGCGTTCGCGGCGTCGAGCGAGATACCCGGTCGCAGGAGTGCCACCGCGCGGTAGTTGTAGGCAGTGCGCTCCATGCTGTCCGGCCGCGGCGACGTCGCCAGCCAGACGTGCGCCTCCGTGGACGGGGGAAAGCGGAAGCCTGCCGGCACGACACCGACGATCGTGTACACCACGCCTTCCATGCGCAGCGTCTGACCGATCGCTGCTGCTCCCGAGCCGAAGTTGCGCTGCGCGAACGGCAGGCTGACGATCGCCGCGCGCCGCGCGTCGTCGATCTCGAACGCGCGCCCGATCGCCGCTACGGTGCCGAAGACCGAGAAGAAGTTCGGCGTCACGAGGTAGGTGCCGACGAACTCGGCGTGATCGGCCATCTGCACGCCCAGCTCACCGCCGGCATACGAGCTCACCTGCTCGAACGCCGATGCGTCAGCGCGGATGTCCACGAGGTCCGGGCCGGTGACGCGCGGAAACGATCGCCCTCGCTGCGGGAAGGACGTATTCAGCTGCACGATGCGCGCGGCGTTGGGGTAGTCCAGCGGCCGCAGCAGCACGCCGTTGACGACGCTGAACATCGCCGTGTTGGCGCCGATACCGAGCGCCATCGTCAGTATCGCGACGGCAGCGAACGACCGGTTGTTTTTCAGCGTGCGAAGCGCATGGCGAAGCTCGTCGAGCATCGGGCTGAACTCAAACTATAGACGTTGAGCGTACCAAAATCGTTGCTGATCAACACCTGTCGCGCAAGAAGAGTTCTTCGCCGCGCACCTGGTCGATCGAGCGGCGACGTCGCCGGCGACGAAGGGTCGGTGACGGCGCACTGGCGTAGTGGTCATCGGAGGTGGATGCGATTGGCGGTGATCAGCCGCGCTTCGTCCGAGACGAGGTAGGCGATCACCTCGGCGACGTCGTCGGGAGCGGCGATGCGGAGCAGATCCGGCCGCCGTTGCACGTGCTCGCGCACCTCGTCGGTGATCCAGCCCGTATCGGTCACCGGCGGCATCAGGATGTTGGCGGTGATGCCGAATGGCGCGAGCTCGAACGCCGCCGACATGGTGTAGTTCTCGAGCGCGGCCTTGGCCGCGCCGTAGGAGACCTCGTTCGGGAAGCCGTTTGGATCGCCCGACGTCAAGCTCACGATCCGTCCCCATCGGCCGCCGCGCCGGGTGTGGCGATCGGCGAATTCAGCGATCAGCATCGCCGCTGCGCGGGCATCCACGGCGAACACGTGATCGAACGACTCGAGCGAGACGCGATGCTGCGGGTGTCCGAACCGTTGCTCGGGCGACGCGAAGGTGTCGGCGATCCAGCCCGATGCGTTGTTGATCAGGATGTCGACCGGGCCGAATTGCCGTTCGGCCTCGGCGAACAGCATCGGGATGGCTGCGGCGTCACGAAGGTCGGCCTCGACGGCAACAGCTCGACCGCCGCTGGCGCGAATCGCTGCCACGACCCGGGACGCGTCGCTGGCGCGGTTGCGGCGGTACTCGATCGGCACCGAGACCTGGCCGTCGTCGGCGATCGACCAGTACGCGGCGACAACCGACGCGCGGCACGACGAGAGGACACGAGCAGTCGCGGCACCGATGCCGTGGTTGGCACCCGTGACGAGCGCCACATGGCCGGTCAGATCAATCCTCGAGGTCGGCATCCCGAACCGTCAGATGACGTCGTCCCACGTCGGATGATACCGCCGGCCCGCGGGCCAGTGCGGCGCGCGTGATTACGACTGCAGCTGCCGGGCGGGACCAGTTGCGCGACGGGAAGCGTTTCTCCTCGCGCGCTCCCAGCGGTTGGCGGTCCGCCAGTCGGAGACCATGATCGCGACGAAGCCGACCGTCGCAATCGCGCGGAGCATCCCGATTCGCACTCGCAACGGCAACACGAATTCGAGCGACACGAGGACGACACCGAGCACGAACAGGTGGCGCGAAATCAACGCGTTGGCGTCGTACCACACTGATCGGTCCCGCAAGGTGGCAGGAATGCGGAGTCCGAAGAAGCGGTTTGGCGGCACCAGCCGAAGCATGAACGGTAGCGAGAACAGGAGCAGCAGAGGACCGATCGCTTCCATCAGCCGATTCTACGGCCTTCACAGCAGCGGCAACATCGCGGTTGCGGCCGCGATAAAGGGACCCCGCACGTCTGTTCCGACGCCTTCTTCCGACGGCCACAGCGCCGCCAGGACCGCCTGGCAGAACGCCCAGCGCAACGCCCTGTCCGCATTGAGGCCGAGCGTCGCTTTGTAGATCCGCAACCGGCGCACTGCGGTCTGCTCCTGCGCGAGGAGATCCGGCGCATCGATCGGATTGCGGAGGCTCGCGCCGACCTCGTACTCCAGCTCTGCGTGAATACCAGACGGGTCGATGGCAAGCCAGCCGCGCCGTGAATCGAACAGCACGTTGTAGTGGTGAAGATCGCCGTGCAGAATCCGTACATCGGACTGCGACGCGCACAGCTGCACGAACAGGCGTTCTGCCTTGTCGATCATGCCGTCTGGCATCAAGCCGTCGCAGTTGTGGCGATACCATTGGAATTCCTGCACGAGATCGCCGGCCGCCGGGACGCCGTGCACCGACGGCCTCACGGTGTCCATCCGCGCGATGATCCCCGCGAGGATCCCGGTGGCCTCGTCATCCCGGCCGCCGATGACGAGAGCGGACAGGTCGTGTCCCGGTTCCAGGCGGTCCATCAGCACCGCGCCATCGCCGACTTCGAGCGCCGGAAGCATCCCTGCACCGTCGAACTTCGAGAGCAACTCACCCGATCGCCATTCGGTCTCCGTGCGCGCCACCTTGAGGACGACCTCGTGACGGTCGCGCTCGCCGAAGGCGATCAGTGACGTCTCGGACTTCACGATCCTCTCGATGGACACGCGCCATCGGCGCGCGCACTCATCGAGGCGCTCGGAAGCAGGACGGCAATGCACAGAGGCTCTTTCTACTGTTTACCTGCCCGCCGTGTCGAGCGTACGCTGCACGCCGTTGACCATCATGAAGGCGTTTTCGTCGCGGCGTCCGATGCGCCAGTGGTTCTGGGTGGCGGTCGCGGTGTCGCTGGCGATCAGCCTCACGCCGTGGGCGCCGCTCCTGCTCTATCCGTTCAAGCTGTTCACCACCTGGGTCCATGAGAGCAGTCACGCGCTGGTGACGCTGCTGGTCGGCGGGCGAGTACGATCGATCACGATCGAGCCGGACACGAGCGGCCTCACGCAAAGCCTTCTTCCGGCCGGCCGTCTGGCGCGCGGCCTGGTCGCGTCCGCCGGCTATCTCGGCGCCGCAATCGTCGGCTGCCTGCTCATGGCCTCGACGCGCGTCGAAAAATGGGCGCACGTCATTCTGTCGTGGATCGGCGCCTGCATGCTCCTCACGCTCGTCCTGTGGATTCGGAACCTCTTCGGCGCCGCGGTCGTGCTCGCGTGGGGCATTGCGCTCATCACGCTGGCCCGAACAGGAATGGCCAACGCGATGCGCTTCATCCTGAGCCTGCTGGCGATTCAAGTGGCGCTCAATGCGGTGTTCGACATCCGCGTGCTGTTCCTGATCAGTCGCGGCCACTCCGACGCCGCGACGATGGCGCAACTCTTTCTGCTGCCGTCCTGGTTCTGGGCCACGGCGTGGATGGTCGTGAGCATCGCCATGCTCAGCGCGACGATCTGGTCGACCGGCGGCCGACGGTGACACGGACCCGATTCAGCCGAGCATCGCCTCGCGCCGCGTCCTGGAACGTGGCCACCGGCGGTGACGCGCTCCCGTCGTACGGGACCATAATCATGGGCCATGGCCGTCGCTGCATTGTGGGAGCGCCTTGCCGGCGCGCGTATCATCGATCTCGAGCAGCCGCGTTTTGCGGGAATGCCGATCCATCCGGCCCATAAACCCGGGTATCACTACGCGCTGCATCGGCGGCACCGCGACACCTACCGGCCCGAACGATTCGGCCCGCGCTCCGGATCCTCGGGCATCCTGACGATGATGGAGCACAGTGGCACGCACATCGACGCGCTGTCGCACCAGGCATGCGACCTGCAGTTCTATCGCGGCGTCACGGTCGACACGACGGAACGCGCGGACGGCTACACAGAGTACGGTGCGGAAACGATCGCACCGCTGCTCGGCCGCGGCGTACTGCTCGACGTGGCCGGGTGGAAGAAGGTCGAATCGCTGCCGCCGAACTACGCGATCACCGCGGCCGATCTCGAGCGCTGCGCCCGGGATACGGGCGTGACCGTCGGGCGTGACGACGTGCTGCTGGTGCGAACCGGCTTCGCGACGCTGTGGAACGACGAGGCGGCGTACCTGAACGCCGCCGGCGTGTCGAAGTCGGGCAACATCTGGGCGGCCGAGCGCGGCGTCCGCGCCGTCGGGGCCGACAACATGGCGTGGGACTGCATGACCGAGAAGGATCCGGAAACGAACATGGTACTGTTCGGCCACGCCCACCTGCTCGTGACGCACGGCATCCACATCATCGAGAACCTGACGCTCGACGAGCTCGCCGCGTCAGGGCACCGCGAGTTCTGCTTTGTCGGCGTCCCGCTGAAATTCCGCGGCGCGACCGGCTCGCCCATTCGGCCTTTGGCGCTGATTGACTGAGCCGCTGTATTAAAAGACGGCGTCCCTAACCGCAGAGGGCGCAGAGCACGCAGAGACACCCGCAACGCCCCACTGTTTCAGAGGAGAGTGCGCGCCGCACGCGGCCGCTTCGCGGCGGACGCGGACCGACGAACCCACGGAAACACAACCGATCCACCGCCTCACGGTTGCGTTTCTGCGGGTTCGATCAAGCGATTCTTCTTCGCGTTCTTCGTGCCTGCTTCGTGGCCTTCGTGGTTCCGTGCGCGGTGCGCGGAGAAAGACCGGTGCGAGGCTCGCGAACGACGAGACGCCGAGCAGCGCCGACGATCCCGTCAGCCGGTAGACCAGCCACGATTCGGCCACCGGCTGCATCCACGTGCCGGTGAGCGAGATGAGCTGACCGCCGAAGAACAACCGGTAGTTACGGTGGCGGAAGGCGCTGAGGGATGGTGAGGACGTCACAATTAAGAATTAGGAATTAAGAATTAAGAATTCGTCCCATGTTTGAACGGCCGCGCTCGATGTCGCGCGGCCGGCACGAATTCTTAATTCTCAATTCTCAATTCTCTTAATTGGTACGGCACGCGCCAGCTCCACGCGGATCCCCGCACGATCCGCACGGCTCGGGCGGCATCGACTTGAACGACTTGGCGGGACTGTCCGACTGCGCAGCGAAAACCGACAGCAGCTTCTGCAGGTCGACGCCGTGGCAGGCGGGACACGACGGCGTCTGGTCCGCGCGCGTCAGGTACTCGAACTGCTTTCCGCAGCCGCGGCATTCGTATTCGAAAAGAGGCATGGGGTATTCTAGCGTGCGTCAATGGCTAATGGCTGAGGGCTGATGGCAATGGTTCATGGCGAAGGACCATCAGCCATGCAGCATTTCCGCCATCAGCCATGAGCCATCAGCCATGACTGGGCGACAGCGCCGCTGCATCCTCGGCTTCGTCCTCAGCGTTCCGGCCATCGCATGCGCGGCGAGGGCACCTGTCGCACCACGGACGCCAGCCCCGACGCCGGCACAACGGCTGGCGTCCGCGGATGCGCTGGTGCGCGCCGGCTGCCTCGAATGCCTGATCGACGCCTACGGCGAATTCGATCTGCTCCGCGCGTTCCCGTATGCGAAGGACGCCGCGACGCTCGGCGCCATCCGTGCGGCCGGGCTCGTCGCCCGGCGCCAGCGCGAGCTCGGCATGACCGACGAAGGCTACCTCGCGCGCGCGCGGACGCTCGCGACGACGATCGCAAACACGCCCCCCTCGGTGTCGCTGCTCCTCGACGTGCTCGATGCGCTGCCGGCGACGGGCGGCGGCGTGACGCGGACTCCGACCAGCGATCTGGATCTCGATCGCCAGCGGCGTCTGCGTGTCAACTTCGAGACCTGGGCCGCACGCCTGCGCGAAGCCGCCTCGATCGACGAGCTCGGCGCCTACACGTGGCTGTCGTTCGTGTGCGGCCAGACCGAGATGCGCGACCTCACGGTCGACCAACTGTTCGAACCGGTCGAGCCGCTGAACGACACGCCGCTGATTGCGCTGAAGCGTGCAACGTGCCGGCGTCTGGACGCCGGGCGCCTGTCGCAGCTCGTCGCCGCGAATCCGCGGTTCAAGGAGGTGTCGTACTGGCTCGGCCTGATCGACATGGGCGATCGCGAGCTCGATGCTGCGGACAAGCACTTCGAGGAGGCGTACGCGTGGCGCCAGCAGTGGCCGGCCCTCACGCAGTCGATTGCCAACGTCGCGATGACCGCCGAGGAGTTCCAGCGTTCGCTCACCTTCTACGACCGGACACTGGAACTGGAGCCGAACGCCGTGGACGCGCTGCTCGGACGGATCCGGGCGCTGACCTACCTCGGCCGGCCCGAAGACGCGATCACAACGTCGGACCGGCTCATCGAGCTGCGATGGTTCGTCGGCGACGCGCGTTACTGGCGCGCGCTGAACGAATCGGAGCTCGAACGCAACGACGAAGCGTGGGTGGACGTCGAGGCGGCGGCAAAGCTGCTGATCAATGCCGACGTGCCGAAGCTCGCCGGGCTGATCGCCTATCGCCGCAAGGAGCTCGAGGTGTCGCGCGGGAAGTTCACGCTCGCGCACACGCGTAACCGCAACGACTGCGAAACCGCCTTCTATCTCGGCGTCGTGGACGCGGAGCTGGGCGACTGGGGTCCGACTGCCGAGATCCTCGTCGCAGCGGCGCGTTGCCTCCAGGAAAACGAGAACTCCTACCTCGAGGAAATCGCTGCGATCGAGGCCTCTGACGATCCTCCGGCACGCCAGGCCGCGAAGATTGCGCGGCGTCGCCAGTACATCGCGAAGGGACGCCGGCAGATGGCGACGTCGTGGTTCGATACCGCCGTCGCGTGCTACAACCTCGCCCGCAAGAGCGAGGCGCAGCAGTACGCGGAGCTGGTCGCGGCCGACGAGCAGTTCGGCGAGCGCGCCAGGGAGATCCTCGCGCGACTGCGTTGACCCCGACGTCGTGCCTAACCGCGGAGTTCGCTGAGTCCGCGGAGACCCGACGTGCGAGCGGCCCGCAACGCGGGCCTTGCTGACGGAAGCGGCCGCCGCAAACGCACGGCAGACCTCGCACTCATGCGTTTGCGCCGGCCGTTTCCGTCAGCGTGACGGCTGGCTACGCCAGCCGCGCTCGCACGGCAGCCTTCGCGGTCTTCGTGCTCCGCGCTCTCTGCGGTTAAACGTGATGCTGCTACACTGGTGAGATGTCTACGTCTGTCGAACGTGCGCTGTCGGTCAACGGCCGCACTGAGGTCGCGAACGCGCTGCGCCGCAATGTCGCCATCATTGCGCACGTCGATCACGGCAAAACGACACTGGTGGACGCGCTGCTGCATCAGAGCGGCACGTTCCGCGCCAACGAGCGTGTCGCCGAACGGGCGCTCGACAGCAATGAGCTCGAGCGCGAGCGCGGCATCACGATTCTCGCCAAGAACACCGCCGTTCACTACCGGGACCTGCTGATCAACATCGTCGACACCCCGGGCCACGCCGACTTCGGCGGCGAGGTGGAGCGGACGTTGTCGATGGTCGACGGCGTCATGCTGCTGGTCGATGCCTCGGAAGGCCCGCTGCCGCAGACGCGGTTCGTCCTGCGCAAAGCGCTCGAGCGGCGGCTGCGTCCGATTGTCGTGGTCAACAAGATCGATCGGGCCGACGCGCGCCCGCAGGAAGTGCTGAACGAGATCTACGATCTGTTCATCGACCTCGACGCGACCGAGGAGCAGCTCGAGTTCCCGGTGCTCTACACCAACGCGAAGGTTGGAACCGCCAGCCTCGACGCACGGAAGCCGGGCGAGGATCTCAGGCCGCTGTTCGACGCGATCGTCGATCACGTTCCGCCGCCGCGTGGGAATCCCGACGCGCCGCTGCAGCTGCTGGTAGCCAACCTCGACTCGAGCGACTACGTCGGCCGCATCGCGATCGGCCGCATCTTCAACGGCCGCGTGCGAATCGGCGATCCGGTCGCGGTCGTGAAGCTGAGCAAGGCGGTGCAGGAGACCAAGGTCACCAAGCTCTACGCGTTCGAGGGGCTGAAACGGATCGACATCGAGGAGGCCGCCGCCGGCGACATCGTGTGCCTGGCCGGCATCGAGGACATCACGATCGGCGAGACGATCACCCACCTCGAGCATCAAGTCGCGATTCCGCCGATTGCCATCGACGAGCCGACGGTGTCGATGGTGTTCGGCGTCAACACGTCGCCGATGGCCGGCCGCGAAGGACAATACGTCACCTCGCGCCAGCTGCGCGATCGCCTCGATCGCGAGCTGCTCGGCAACGTCTCGATCCGCCTCGAGCCGACCGACTCGCCCGAGCAGGTGAAAGTGGTCGGGCGCGGCGAGCTGCAGCTGTCGATCCTGATCGAGATGATGCGGCGCGAAGGCTACGAGCTCCAGGTATCGCGGCCGGATATCGTCACGAAGGATCTCGGCGGACAGATCGTCGAGCCGGTCGAAGAGCTGGTGATCGACGTGCCCGACGATCACCAGGGCGTCGTCATCGCGCAGGTCGGCGAGCGTAAAGGCGTGATGACGAAGATGGTGAACAACGGCAGCGGCCGGGTGCGGCTCGAGTTCCGGATTCCGGCGCGCGGGATGATCGGCTTCCGGTCGCAGTTCATGACGGACACGAAAGGCACCGGCATCATGAACCACATCTTCTCGAGCTGGGAGCCGTGGCACGGCGCGATTCCGTCGCGCGCCAACGGTGCGCTGGTGGCCGATCGTGCCGGGGTGGCCACCTCCTACGCGATCTTCAACCTGCAGGAGCGCGGTGAGATCTTCATCGAGCCGGCGACGCAGGTCTACGAGGGGATGGTGATCGGCGAGAACGCGCGCCCGAACGACATGGACGTCAACGTCACGAAAGAGAAGAAGCAGACGAACATGCGCGCGTCCACCGCCGACGAGGCGATTCGCCTCATCCCGCCGCGCAAGCTGGGCCTCGAGCAGGCGATCGAGTTCATCAATGACGACGAACTGGTCGAGGTGACGCCGTCCAGCATCCGGTTGCGGAAGCGGATCCTCGCCGCGAACATGCGGCCGAAGAAGAGCGCAGAGTAGGGGCTGGGGACTGGGGGCTGGCTGAGGTCCGGCTAAAGCCGGACACTACATTCGCGCTACACACTGTTAAACAAGTAACTCTGCGGTCTCCGCGTGCTCTGCGGTTGCTTTCCCATGGCGCGCGCTACTGCGTCGTCGCGCGAAAAGTTTCGGCCGATCCACGTGCGCTGAAATTGATCTCTCGTCCGGCCACACGGCCAGTCACTCGATAGACGCCGCCCAACTGCAGGAACGTCATCGTCGACCCAGCGGCGTCGCGAGTGAGCGCCATCGCGGTCTGCACGGTCTCCGAGACCTCGAGCCGCAGCGTCATGTCCAGCCGCCGATCGCGCGATTCGATCGTGAGCGTCCGCGGCCGGCCGTTGTCGTCGTCTTCGCGGATCGCGACGTCGGTCGAGAACCCGATCGGCCCGTCGGCGCCGATCACGCCGAGCACGCCGGGGACGCGCGCCGGGTCGGCGACATCGGCCGGCGGGAACACCCGGCCGTAGATGATTGACGTCGTCCCATCGGTGACCTGGCCCCACTGCCAGCGCACGCCTTCCCAGTAGCCCCAGTTGTGATCGTGATAGCCGGCCATGCCGCTCGCGTCGATCGCCTCGGTGCCTGCGTGAAGCGTACCGGTGAATGCGCCGGAGAGCACCGGCACGACATACCCCGACAGCCAGCCACGCGCGCCGCGGATCGTCGCCGGCGGAATCGATCGGCCCGCTGCCGGCGTCAGGACGAGCTCGCCCGACAGCCCCGACGAAGGATTCGGATTGCCCGTGTCGGTGTCGAGCGCGAGCGTGATCCGGTAGCGGCCGTCCGGCTCCACTCGGACGCGGTTCCCCGCGATGTCGACATCCGGCGCGCGATCGAGCAGTTCGCGATCGCCGACGAATCCTCGCGCCGAGAAGTTTCGTGTCGTGCCGCCCTGATTCAGCTGCAGGCGCACGTACGCCGGACGCATGCCTGACGCGGCGGGAGGACCGGTGATGAACGTGAGGTAGAAACGGCGCAGGCCGTCCGTGGAGCGCGCGTTGAAATACAGCCACTCGGCCCATGACGAGCGGGCGACGCCGCCGGCTTCGCTACCCGGACCGTCGGTCGACGCGATCTGCGGGCTGTCGGGCGTCGGATGGAAGCGATCCATCGCGCGCAGGAGATCGCCTGGCGCCGCATCGATCCAGAGCGCGTCGGCCGGTTCGTCAGCCCAGGCTGGCACACCTGCCGTCTCCGGATCGCCAACCGCGCGCTCGCGGCTGGGAATGCCGCCGCGCACCGCGATCGGGCCGCCCGCGTTGCCCGACAGCAGATACACGGTGCCGCGCCGCGTCGGCGAGGCGGCAGCCACGCGCGGCGCCAGCGCCGGCGACGCCAGCACGCTCGTCAGCACGAAGCGTGCACTGTCGATCGGGCCGATGGTGCCGGTCAGGACGATGTCGCCGCCTCCCGAAAGTGCCGGTGAGTGCGCCTGCTCCAGGATCACCTCGCCGACGCCGAGCAGTTCAGCCATCACTGCAATCGACAGACCGAACCCGATCGACAGGACGGCGCTCCGCAGCGGCCGCGTCACGAGCGAGCGGACGGCAAGACGGACGATCACGTGACGATCCGTCCGCTGCTCATCGCCAGGCGGCGTGCCGCGCGGGACGCCAGCGCCGGATTGTGCGTCACCACGAGGAGCGCCGTTCCGTCGGCGTTCACGCGCTCGAAGAGGTCGGCGATGTGATCGCTCGTTGCTTCGTCCAGCTCGCCGGTAGGCTCGTCGGCGAGCAGCAGCGCCGGCCGGTTCGCGAGCGCGCGGGCGATCGCCGCGCGCTGCATCTCTCCGCCCGAAAGCTGCGACGGCAGATGATCTGCGCGGTCGGCCAGCCCGACGTAATCGAGCAGCTCGCGCGTCCGGTCACGGCGCACCGCCGCCGCTGCACCGGCTTCCGCCTGCGGCAACTCGACGTTCTCCGCTGCGGTCAGCATCGGCAGCAGGAAGAACCGCTGGAAGACGAACCCGATCCGGGTGAGCCGCAATCGCCCGCGCTCTGCCTCGGACATCGCCGCGAGGTTCCGGCCTTCGAACGCCACCGCTCCCGAGGTCGGGGTGTCGACGGCGCCGAGCAGGTGCAGCAGCGTCGACTTGCCGCACCCGGATGGGCCGCTGATCGCGACGTATTCACCGGCCGCGATCGTGAGCGAGACGTTCTTCAACGCCGCGACCGGGCCCGCCGTCATCGGGAACACCCGGCTCACGTCGTGCGCGCGCACGATCTCCATCAGTCGACGACCTCGCGGCGCAGGGTCGCCGCAATCGGCATCCTGGCGGTGAGCCACATCGGATATGCGGCGGCGGCGACCGCGGTGGCGACGAGCAGGCCGAGGTGCACGTACAGGGCGCGCCGCTCGAAGACGAAGAAGTGAAGCTGCTCGGGAAGGCCGGGCATCTGACGCAGGATGTGGTCGAGTCCGACGGCGAGCGCTTCGCCAAGTGGAATCGC
>DATFXR010000213.1:0-16575 GCA_035315685.1 Vicinamibacterales bacterium
CGGCGGCGACGCCGGGCGCCGGCTTCGCCAGGATGCCGTGGACCATCGAGAAGATCGTGGTGTTGCCGCCGATGACGAGCGCGATGAGGAGCGCCGACGTCGCGCTCAGCGCCGGCGCGCGCCAGAGGACGCGGGCGCCGATCTGACCATCGGCGATCAGCTGTTCGACCCGCGTCCACGTCCAGACCGATCGCGTTGCTTCCTTCGCGAGCGTCCGGTTGCCGCAGTCGATCAGCGCGCGCCGGCGCGCCTCGTCTGGCGGCTCGCCGCGCTCGATGCGATCCTGGATCGCCATTCGCAGATGCGATTCGAGCTCCTCGTCGATCTCGTCATCGCGCTGCCGCCGGCGCCACGCGAACCATCGCATCGCTATCCCTCCTGTCGGCGCCGGCGCATCAACGCCTGTACGGCGTCGACGAGCTGGTTCCATCGGGACTGCTCGCGCGTGAGGTGCCGCCTGCCGGCGGGCGTCAGCCGGTAGTATTTCGCACGCTGCTTGTTGTCCGACGTCTTCCACCCGGCGCGCACCAGCCGTTTTTTCTCCAGCCGGTGCAGCGCCGGATACAGTGACCCGGTTTCCACGCGGAACGCCTCGTTCGACGCCGAGCGGATCGCCTGGCCGATGCTGTAGCCGTGCGCCGGGCCCCAGCGCAGGGTCTGAAGGATCAGCATGTCGAGGGTGCCCTGCAGCAGATCGCTGCGGGCGGGTTCGCGGTCGCTCATGGCTGTAGGCAATCTACATCCATGGCTGTAGTTTGTCTACATCCAGGATGACAGCCGGCGCTGCGGGTCCGGCTAGAGCCGGACCCGGCGACAGTCGCACCGCCTGGTCTTGCGGGTTGCAGCGCCACGCGCTGTCCAACATGCTAAGGCGGTGTGGCGTTACCTCTGGCCGCTGGCGCAGGCGTGCACGGGCGAGCACGTCACCGTGGCAGGCGCGCGGGTGCACGTGCCTGGTCCGCCGCGGATTCGCGTGTCGGTCGTCGCCGGAAACATCCGACTGCATCGTGAGATCGACGCCGCGGTGCGTCCAGGGGCGACCGTCGTTGACGTCGGCGCGAACATCGGATACAACACTGTTTACGCGTCCCGCCGCGTCGGCCCGGCCGGCCGAGTCGTCGCCGTCGAACCAGCCGCTGACAACCTCCGCATCCTGCGTGACAACCTCGCCGTCAACGCGCTCGACAACGTCGTCGTACACGCGGTCGCCGCTGGCCGCGCGCGTGAGGTTCGCGATCTCTTCCTGCGCGGTGACGTCAGCGCCGTCAACAGCCTCTTTGCGGAAAGCGTCTACGCGGCGGTCACCGGCATCGAGAAAGTCAGCGTCGTCCCGCTGGACGATCTCGTCGAGGGAGATGCCGACCTGGTGAAGATGGACGTGGAAGGCGCCGAGCTCGATGCGCTCGCCGGGATGGCGAGGCTGCTCCGCAATCCGCGGATGCAACTGATCGTCGAATGGCATCCTCGACTGCAGGAGGCGGCCGGCAATGCAGCCAGCGCCCTGCCACGATTCCTCCTCGAGCGGGGCTTCACTCTGCATGCCGCTTCGCACACGCGCGTCACGCCGCTCGCTGCCAGGGACGTCGATGCGATGGCCGCACGCCTGCGGCGCAGCGGACATCCGGTCGAGCTGATCGCCACCGCGGTGTCGCTCGGCTGAGGCGTTTCTCGTTCCCGATCGCACGTAGTGTCCGGCTTCAGCCGGACTTCTCGAGGTCCGCCTGACGGCGGACACTACCGACACATCACACGCGCTGTAAAGCCTTCGCGCTTCGCAGCCAGCCTGCGGGAGCAGGCGCGGCTCACGGCCTGGCCGTCGAATCCCACCAGTTGAGGGTGACGACCTGTCCGACGATGTGCTCCTCCAGATCGACTTGACGCCTCGCCCTGAGGCGCGCGAATCCGCGGTAGCCGGGCGGCTGGAGCACCACGAGCTCGCGGCCGTCCCACGCGCAGTAGGCCAGGATCACACGTCCGTCGAGACGAATCGCGTACGGCTCGCGCGGGTCGATCGTGATCGGGATCGGGCGCGACACCAGCGCGTGGCGCGGGCGGGCGTAGGGATGCGCGACCCGCCGGAGGCGCTCGAAATCGTCGTCGGACAACTCGTAGGCGATGGGTCGAATGAGCTCCGCGCGTCCGGCAATCAAGCGCTCGATCGCGCCGCGGTCGAGATAGCCGAGCGGCTTGCGGCGATACCGATCCGGATCCGCACCAGCCGGCAGGACGGGGATCTGGTCGACCATCGGGTCGGACAGACGGCGGCTGCCGACCGGCGTCGAGAGCGCATCGACGTCGCGCACGGGCGACCGCGACTCCGTGCGGGCACTGCCAAGGGCGGCCGCGTGCGACGTGTCGACCTGAGTGCGGAGCCGATCGGCGTGCGTGAACAGCATCTCGACCTGCTCCCGCTCCTTCATCGCGTCGTCGCTGGTGCGCGGAGAGACGCGCGTGTCCGCCCACATCAACAGCGGTTCGCGATCGACTTCGAGGACCGCAGCGAGCCGCTCGGCGATGTCGCGGCGCGGCGGGATGCTGCCGTGTTCCATCGCCGCCACGAGCGAGACCGACGTCGGGCCGATGCCGACCGCCTCGGCGAGCTGCGCGAGCGACAACCCTTTGGCGAGCCGCCGATCGCGAATGAGTCGCCCGAGCGGGTGCGTCGTCGGTTTGGGCAGGCGGCCGCGGCGGCGCGGGTAGGGCGGCGGCGTCTCGTCCGCTAGCTTTTTAGAATCCACTTATTTATAATCCACTTGTTTATTTAAGTATATCTCGTCCACCACCCGTCAACCCAACCCCTCAGACAGGAGTCCCCGCATGCCCGACCTCGATCCGTTCCTCTCGTCTCTGTCCCTCGGATCTCCCACCCTCGTCGATGGCCTCGGCATCTACCCGCTGCTGCGGACGCCAGCGGCGCAGCCGTTCTACGACACGCTGTCGGACGCGGTCCGCGCCGGCGTCCTGCACATCACCGAACTGTCGGGCGCCGGCAGCGTACCCGAGCTCCGCGTCGTCAACGAGGGCGCCCGTCCGGTGCTCATCGTCGACGGCGAAGAGCTCGTCGGCGCCAAGCAGAATCGCATCGTCAACCTGACGGTGCTCGTGCCGGCGCGTGCCACCATCACGCTGCCGGTCACCTGCGTCGAGGCGGGCCGGTGGCGCCACGTCACCGACGAGTTCACGCTCGCCGAACGGACCCACTATGCATCGGGACGCCGCTCCAAACTCGGTCAGGTCTCGATGTCGATGCGCATGCATAGTACGCCACGGTCGGACCAGTCGGCCGTGTGGTCGGAGATTGCAGACAAGAGCGCGCGGCTCGGCGCACACTCGCCGACCGCCGCGGCAGGCGCGATGTACGAGCAGCGCCGCGGCACGCTCGATCGGATGATTGGGTCGATCAAGCCGCTCGACCAGCAGGTGGGCGCCGTGTTCACGATCCGTGGTCTGATCGCCGGTTTCGACGCGTTCGATCATCCGCGCACGTGGGCGCAGATGATGCCGAAACTGATGCGGAGCTACGGGCTCGACGCGCTGGATCCGGCGATCGGCGGCGACGGCTTCGCGACACCGGATCCGCAGCGGTTCCTCGACGCGATGTCAAGAGCGGCGTGCACCGCCTATCCGGCGATCGGCGCCGGCCGCGATTTGCGATTCGAGGGCAACGGCATCGTCGGCGCCGCGCTCGACACGAGCGAGGGCGTCGTGCACGCGGTGGCGTTTCCCGCGTCCGATGTGGTGCGGCCGGCAGTCAAGCGACGCTTCAGCTGGCGCTAGGCCACCTGGAGAGCAGCGGGAAAGCAACCGTAGAGAGCGCTGAGCACGCAAAGAACGTCGATTGTGTCTGCAGCAAATAGATCTCTGCGGTCGCTGCGAGACTCCGCGTTTGCTTTCCCGATTGTGTCGACAGCGAACAAATCTCCGCGATCGCTGCGAGCTCCGCGGTTGCTTTCCCGATTGTGTCGACAGCAAACAAATCTCTGCGATCTCCGCGAGCTCCGCGGTTGCTTTCCTTCCCGTCGTCCGGGTTCGACGGCTCTCGGTCAACCGCTGCGGAGCGCCTCCATCGGATCGGCCTGGGTCGAGCGCGCCGCGGCGACCAGCGCTGCAGCGATCGGCGTGAGCAGCATGGCCAACGCGCCGCTCGTGAACGAGAACGGATCGATCGGGGCGACGCCGAACATGAGCGATACGAGCGCCCGCGTTCCGGCCCCCGCGGCCAGCACCCCGAGCCCGAGGCCACTCACCACCGGCGCCGCGGTCTGCGCAACGATCATGCGCACGATGCGCAGCCGCGTCGCGCCCAGCGCCCGCCGGATCGCGATCTCCTTCGCCCGCAGCGCGACCGAATAGGCCGCCACGCCATACGCGCCGACCGTCGACAGCATCAGCGCGAGCGATCCGAATATCGCCAGCAGCCGGGCACCGATCCGCCGCGCGACGATCACGTCGTCCACGACCTGTTGGCCGACCCGCACGCGTTGCGGCCGCAGCTCGGGATCGACGGACCTGACGGCAGATATGGCGTCAGCCGCGGCCGTCACCGCGTTGGAGCGCGCTTTGATGTACAGCGCGATCTGGCGGCTCGGATGCTGGCGCAGCGGAAAATAGACGCTCGGCTGAGGCGCCTCGCCGAGCGAGCTCAGCGTGATCGTGTTGACGACGCCGACGACGGTCACGTCCCAGCTCTCGAGCAGAAAGCGCAGGTGTTGTCCGATCGGATCGGCGCCGGCCCACATCGTGCGGGCCGCCGTGTCGTTGACGATCGCGACCATCGGTGCGCCCGCACTGTCGCAATCGGTGAAGTCGCGTCCTCGCTCCAGCCGCATGCCTGCGGCGGCAAAGAATCCCGGCGCGACGCTGAACGTGGTGTTGAGGCGACCGCTCGACGGGTCCGACATATCCGCTCCAGCTGCGAACGTCGTCCGGCGGAAGCCGCCGCGGAGCGGCGCGCTGTCCGCCGCGCTCGCATACTCGACACCCGGCTGCGTCCGCAGACGATCGAGCACCGAGGCGATCACCTGTTGCGCGTGCTCCTCGTCGTATCCGCGCGCGGCGAGATCGAGGCTCATCACGACTTCGCGTGCCACTTCGAATCCGAGGTCCGCATCCTGTGCGTTCAACAGACTGCGAACGAAGAGCACCGCCACGACCACGGCGACATACGAGAGCGCAATCTGCGCGACCACGACGCCGCGGACGGCCACGGCCTGCCGCCGCACCGGCAGCGTGGCGTGGTCCAGCGTCGCGGCTGCGTCGGTCTGTGACGCCCGCAGCGCCGGCACCACGCCGAACGCCGCCGTCGCCACGATCGAGACGATGAGCGTGAACGTCAGCACGCGGTCGTCAACGGCGTACGGCAGATCCGGACGCAGGGCCGTCGGGATGAATCGCAGCAACGCCGCGCGGCCGACGAACGTGGTGAGCAAAGACAGGGCGGCGGCGGCCGTCGACAGGACCAGTCCTTCCGTCAACATCTGAGCGACGAGCCGGCGGCGCGACGCGCCGAGCGCCAGCCGCACGCTGAACTCGCGCTGGCGCTCCGTCGCGCGCCCGAGCAGCAGGTTCGCGACGTTCGCGCACGCGATCAACAGCACGACGCCGACGACCGCCGACAGCATCCATCCCGCCAGCACGTAGGTTCGCCGCTGCGACGGCGGGACGATGGTGTGGTCGAGCGGCACGACCATGAAGCTGCGGCCGGCGTCCTCGGGGAACTCGCCCGCCAGAGCGCCGCCGAGCAGTCGGAGCGAGGCATCGGCCGCCGCTACCGAGATTCCCGGTTTCAGCCGTGCGACCATCGTGCAGACCCGGGCCGCACGGAGCGTGAACCAGTCCCGCAGGTTTCCCGTGAGCAGCTGGTCGTGCGCCGCCAGCGGCACCCACAGGTCCGCGCTGCCGAGCGCACCGACGTCGTGGAAATCTGCGGGCGCAACGCCCACGACAACGAATGCGTGCTTGTTCAATCGAATCGGTGCGCCGATCGCCGCCTGACTCCCGCCGAACCTGGCACGCCACAGCGAATGGCTCAGCACGACCGGCGGGATCGCCGCACGCTCTGCATCGTCTGCTGGCGTGAGCGTCCGCCCAAGCTGCGCGGTCACGCCGAGCACAGCGAAGTGACGGCCGCTGACGAGATGCAGCAGCGCTGATGTCGTCGCGTTCGCGACCTCGACGCCGACCGCGGAATCGATGACGATCGACACGCCGGCAAAGACGTCGTTCCGCTCCTCCACATCGAGTGCATTCGGGAACGAGGTCGTCTGGTACTGCGACACGTCGCCCGATCGGTTCACGGTCGTCGAATACACCATCACGACCTGAGACGCGGCTCGGACCGGGAGGCGCGGCAGGAACATCTCCTTGACGAAGGTGAAGATGATTGCGTTCGCGCCGATGCCGAGCGTGAGGGACAGCAGCGCCGCGGCGCCGGTTCCGGGGAACTTCCTCCACATCCGCAGCGCGAAACGAACATCGCTCAGCATCGTGATCACGTGCGGCCCGATCCAGCCACGCCTGATCAGACGCTGTCAAGGCGACTCGCTACTGCACGCGCGCCGGCGCGAGGGTGATGTCGGGCAGGTAGTCGAACACCACCGGCGTCAGCGGTGCGACGAGGACGTACGAATTCACGACGAAGCCGAGGCGTCCGCTGGCCGCGCCGATGGCGCCGAGCGGGACGACCGCCTGCATGCCGTCGGTCAGGATCGTCATCGACGCCGAGCCGACGTTGACGAAGCAGGACTGTCGCGCCGCGCAGCCAGCCTCGTCCGCCCGGGTGATCGTCGCCAGGCCGCCGCCGGGAAACAGATCCAGCCCGAAGTCGGCGCCCAGCCCATCCTGCTGCCGGATCCCGGTCGCCGGATTCTGATCGGTGTCGAACAACACCGCCACTCGCGTCGTCTGCCGATTGAACGTGCCTGGCGCAAACGACACGACGAGCGTCAGGTTGCCGCCGTCCACCGCGGCGGTCGCGCGCACGAGGTCGGGCGCCACCGGAACACGCGCGTCGGACGGCGTGTCGCCAATCGGATCGGTGACGTCGGCACGGAGCGCAGATGGTGCTGAGGTCGACGTCGGCGTCGATGGACGTGTTGTCGAGCTTCCGCAACCACAGGCACCGACGATCGCCGCTGCGCCGCAAATCCGCGGCAACGTCCGTTTCACCGCGCCGCACACTCTCACCATGATTTCTTTATGTCCCATCTCATCCGTCCTCGTCCGGTTTCGGGGGAGCTGCATCTCGGGTCTGAAACGAAGAACCACCTGATGCCGAACGAACGGTCTCGTCGTGCTGGGAAGGGCGACCGGCGAGAGCGAACGTATGCGACGGCTGTGCCAGAATCGCTGAGTGAATCACGAGGTTGACCCGAGCGGCGATCGGCTGGCGCTCGTCACCGGCACCACCCGCGGGATCGGCGCAGCGGTCGCCGCGCGATTGATCGACCGCGGATGGAACGTCGTCGGCATCGCGCGGCATGGTGGCGCGATCGAGCATGCGCGCTATCGCCACGTTCGCTTCGATTTGGCGGACACGGCAGCGCTCGCGGAAACGATCGAACGCGAGCTCGGGTCGATGGTCTCCGACGCACACTGGAGGCGCATCGGGCTCGTCAACAACGCGGCGATGTCGGGCGAGCTCGGCCCGGTCGAGGCCATCGATCCCGTCGACCTGTTGCAGCTCAGCGCGGTCAACTGGATCGCGCCGGTGTGGTTGACAGGGTTCCTGATTCGCCGGGCGGATGCCGCGGCAGCCGTCCGCATCGTCAACGTGTCGTCCGGCGCGGCGGTGCAGGCATTTGCCGGCCTGTCCGCATACTGCAGCAGCAAGGCGGCGCTGCGGATGGCCGGCATGGTGATCGCGAAGGAGCTCGACTCGTCGTTGCGGAGGACGCCTGCGCCGCGGGACACGTCGATCCTGAGTTACGAACCGGGCATCGTGGACACCGACATGCAGACCGCCGCGCGAACGCGACCGCTGCCGGCGAATCCGTGGGGCGTCCTCTTCCGCGATTTCGCCGCGACCGGATCGCTCGTGGCCCCGGCCGCGCCGGCCGCGGAGATCGTGACGTTCCTCGAGAGCGACGGCCAACCCGGCTTCGTCGAGCAGCGGCTCAATCGCGCGGAATCCAACCAGCCGCTCGGCTAACGCCTTCGCGCTGCGTCCTGATGCTCATGCGGACGGCTTTGGCTTGACCGCGTTCGGCAGCGCGAGACGATTGTCGTGCGTCACGTAGCTGATTTGCAGGTTGTAGCCGTTGGGCGTGGCCGTGTGATAGCTCTTGAACGCCGCCGTATGGATGTCGTCGGGCACCCAGGTGCCGTCGGGTCCCTTGTGCCGGCTCGACGTGTCGACCTGCGCGCGAAGACCGCGCTTTTCGAGCTCCGCCTTGACGCCGTCGGTATCCCACGGCTGGATGCCGAACGAGATGTGATCGATCCCGAGGCGCGAGCGCCCGCCGCCCTTGCCGAAGTTCGGATCGAGCGGATTGCCGCCGCGGATGATGATGTCGCCGATCTCGCCGATCAGACACTCGTTCTGGCTGCCTTCGTCGTAGGTGCCCTTCCATCCGAGCAGGTTGCAGTAGAACGAGGTGCTCTTCTTGTAGTCGCTCGCGCCGAATGAGAGGTGGTCCAGCCACGTCGTCTTCCATCCGGTCGGCTGGAATGGCACAGGCTCGGACAGCTTCGCAGCCGGCGGATTCATGCGCCGACGCTTCGCGAAGTTGCCGTTGCTGATCTGCAGATTGAAACCGTCTGGATCCTTCACGCGGAAGCTCTCGAATCCATCGGCGTCGTTGTCCGCGACCGGCGCGAGCCCGCGCTTGCGAAGTTCTGCGTCCACGCTCTTCGCATTCCACGGCTCGATGCCGAAGCAGAAGGACTCGACGACCGCGCGCACCTGAGTCCCTTGGCCGGCACGGCCCTGCGAGGAGCGACCTCGAGACTCTTCCGGATTCGAACGGGCCGCGCTCTCGAACGATTCTGCGGGCGCCTGCCTGAAGATCACCGATCCCCAGTTGCCGAGATCCAGCACTGCCTGTTTTCCATCGTCGCCGCGCAGCGTCCATCCCATCAGCGCGATGTAGAAGGCCGCTTCCTTCTGGTAGTCAGCGACGCGGAACGTGAGGTGCTCGAACGACGTCGTCTTCCAGCCAGTCGGCTCGAAGACCGGCGTGATATCGCTGGTGTTGCACGCCGGGCTGCCGAAGGTGAGCATGCATCGGCCCTGCGCGAAGGCTGACAGCGGTGCACCCACCGTCGCCGCACCGATCGCCTGCAGCAGCTGACGACGTGACAGTGTGCTGTGAATCATGGCGTCCTCTTCATGGCGCTCCGTCGTGGGTCCGCCTCCGGAACGCGTCAGTGGACGTGTAGTCTACGCCATCGCAGGGGTTCACCCTGCGCACACCGCGCGGGCCACGCGGAGTCAGGCGTGACGCAGAATCGCCAGCGGACTCAGCCGAAGCACGCGAGACGCAGGGACGGCGGCAGCCACGACGGCCGTCGCGACGATCAGCCCCGCAGCGGCGATCACGACGCGTCCGTCAAATCCTGCCGCCTCGGGCAGCATCGAGGTGACCAGGCGGCTCGCGACGCCGGCCAGTACCACGCCGAGCAGCGTTCCGCCAAGCACGACCCGCACCTGGTGCAGCACGACCTGCCGCCACAGGTCGGCGCCGTCGCAGCCCAGCGCCAGGCGAATGCCGAACTCGGGCATGCGCTCGACGATCGTGCGCGCCGTGACGCCGGCAATGCCGATCGCGCCGAGCAGCAGGCCGACGATCGCAAGACCGAGCATGAGCGTCGTGCGGAACGTCTGCGGCGCCAGCGATGCCGAGAGAAACGCGTCCATCGACTGAATCCGGTCCAGCGCGAGCATCGGATCTTCGGCGCGCACCGCGGCGCGCAACGGCTGTGCGAGCGCGTCCGGCGCTCCGGCGGTCCTCAGCACGAGGCCCATGGGGAACGCGACGTTCGCCGTCTGCGTCCAGGCGGCGTAGAGCGTCGGGACCGGCGCCTGCAGCAAATCGACGTCGCTCACGTCGTCGACGACGCCGACGACGGTCATCCACGCGGTGCCTCGCTTCAGTCGCCGTCCGATCGGGTCGCGCCCGGGCCAGTACTGATCGGCGAACGACTGGCTGATCACGGCCGCCAGCGGCGTCGACAGCGAATCGAACCGCGCGAACACACGACCCCTGCGCACGCGTATCCGCATCGTTTCGAAGTAGCTTGCGCTGACGCGCCGGAACTGTACCGTGTGGCCGGACCCGTCGGCGGTCGGCTGATCCTCGATTTCGACGAGCGTCAAGTAGGCGAAGCCCGGCGTAAACCGGTTCATGGTGGCGCCCGAGTGCGTGACTCCGGGGATCGCGGCGATCCGATCGAAGATGCGCTCCATGGCGGCGACGCGCTCCGGCCCGCTCGCGTACCTGGATGGTGGAAGCTGAAGCTGCGCGGTGAGCAGGTTGGCCGGTTCGTACCCGACGGCGAGGTTCGACGTGCGGAAGTACGCGCGGACGAGCACGCCGCCCGACACGAGCAGCGCCACGCACAAGGCAGTCTGCGCGATCAGGAGCGCCGTGCGCCATCGCTGGCGCTCTCGGGATCCGCTGGAACGCCAGGTATTGAACGCCGTTGACACGTCTGAGGCGTTCAGCGCGGGGACCACGCCCGCGGCGATCGACGACAGCACCGCGCATCCCGCCGCGAACAGCGCCACGCGCCAGTCCATCGTCACCTCACCCAGCACCTGGGTCGTCGCCGGCGCGATTGCGAGCAGCGCCAGCAGCAGCTGATCGCCGAGGAGAACGGCCAGAGCCGCCCCGATGGCGTTGACGACCGCGATTTCCAGGAGCACCAATCGCGCGACCGACCATCGCGTGGCGCCAATCGCGCGGCGCAGTGAGAGCTCGCCGCCGCGAGACGTCACGTGCGCCAGCGTGAGGCTCGCGATGTTGCAGGAGGCAATCAGCAGCAGAACGAGCACCGCGCAGAACAGCACTGCGAGCGGTGCGCGAAAGTTGCCGTACTGCCACTCGCGGAAGGTGAGCAGACCCGCCGACCAGCCCTGATGCGTCCTTGGCAGCTCGCGTGACACGTCGCGGAAGATGTCGCGGATCTCAGTGCTCGCCTGCGCGAACGACACGCCGTCCGCAAGCTGGCCGACGGTTACGATGTTGGTAACCGCCTGATCGGGCGGAGCGCTGGTGGTGATGCCGAGCGGCGTCCACAGCTCGGCATCGAGAAATTTCGGCGGGAATCGCCGCGCCATCACGCCAATCACGGTGTAGGGCTCGCCGTCCAGCCGCACGCTTCGTCCGACGACGGCGGGATCGGCGCCGAAGCGGCGCTGCCACGCGCCGTAACTCAGGACGATCAGGCGATCCTTTCGCGTCTCCTCCTCGTCAGTGAAAATCCGGCCGAGCGCGGGCGGCTCGTTCGAGAGGCGCAGCATCTCGGCGTTGACCGGCGCGGTCGTGACGACGACCGGTTCGTCGCCGGCGCCGAGCACGCGCTCGGTCGTTGTAAACGCTGCGATGTGCGTCAACGTGCGGCTGCGTTCGCGGAACCGGACGAGGTCGATCGCATGCAGCGGATTACGATTCGCCGGATCGGTCTCGCCAGGCGGCATCAGGTAGATGCTCACCGTGCGTTCGCCGCTCTTCAAGGGAATCGGACGGAATAGCGTGGCGTTGATGGCTGCGAACAGCGCCGCGTTGACGCCGATGACGAGCGCCAGCGTGCCGATACTCGCGACGGCATAGGCAGGGCGCCGGACGAGACTGCGAACGGCCTGACGAAGCTCGAACATGCGCTCCAGCTTAGAGCGTGGGCACGATGCCCGCCTATCGCATGTTGCTCATCACATGATGCAGCGTTCTCACGGAACAATCTGCCGGCGCGTTCCATTTCGGCGGTTCGTTCGTTATCAACGCTGTGGCGTGCCGCTCACGGGAATCGATCACGGACTTCGTGGTACGCAATGACGCAACAACCAACGCGTCGTGCACAAGGAATCCGAGTAGCAACGTCGGGCAGTGAAAAAAGCAGTGGCGGATGGCGTTCGTTCGGGGCTACGCTGCCGCCATCTGCGCGAGTGCATCAGGAGTGGCACGCCGGATCGCAGGCACGATCCGCGTTGATGGACCGCGTGCGGGAGAACGTTCGATGAGACTGCTTTCAGCGATCGTGTTTTGTGTGGTGTCCGCCGTTTCGCTGGCTGCGTGCTCGACGCCGCCTCGCGAGGAGCCGAAGGCGCCGGCCGACCGCACCAGCGACGCGAACGCGAATCTGGCCGACTATCACAACGGCGTCTCCAACCAGGATCGCGAAACCTTTTATCACCTCTCCGAGGGATCGGAAATGATCCCGCTGGCGCTGCTGCAGGCGCTGGAGCGGTCCCGGACGCCGCAGGATCCGTCAGGCGACGGTCTCATGCCGTTCATGGACAACCTGGCGCGCTACGGGTTCATTCCCGACAACAAGTACGACCAGAATCCGGCCGGCCTGCCCGTTGGCATGACGATCGAGCGATCGCCGTTGACCAATCGGGTCATGGTCGGCTTCAACTGCACCGCCTGCCACGTCGGCGAGCTGTGGCGCGATGGGCGCCGCGTGCGCATCGACGGCGGACCCAACATGGTTCGCCTCAACAACCTGCTGGCGGACGCGAAGACCGAGCTCGATGCGACCCTGGCGGATCTGACGGGCCGCCGCGAGCGCTTCCTCGTGAACCTGGCGCGCCGCCGCCGCGAGAACGACGCGCTGTTCCCAACCACGCGGACGGCCGCCGACCGCGCGAAGGATCTCGCGACGGACCTCGACCTGGCGAAGGCGTTCGTCGAGTACCTGAAGGCGATCCCGACGCTGAAGGCGGAAACGGCGACGCAGAACGGCTACGGCCGCGCCGACGCGTTCGGCGTCGCGAGAAACCTTCTGTTCGGAAAGAACCCGCAGAACCTGCGACCGCAGAATGCTCCGGCGAGCTTCCCGCACATGTGGGGCATCGAAACGACGGCGTGGCTGCAGTGGGGCGCCAACATGAACTCGGTGATGGAGCGCAACATCGGCCAGTCGCTCGGCGTCGGCGCCGTGTTCGACGCGGAGAGCTTCGCCGCCACCTCCCGGCTCGATCATCTCAATACGCTCGAGCATCTCGTCTACAAGCTCACGCCGCCGGCCTGGCCGGCCGACGTCTTTGGCGCGATTGACGACACCAAGGCCGCGAAAGGTCGCGACGTGTACGAGCGGCAGTGTGCGAATTGCCATGACAAGCCGTTCGCGATCACACCGTCCGGCCTGGTCGTCTATCAGCTGTTCACGTTGAAGGAAACCGGCGTCAGTCCGCTCGTCGCGCAGAACTTCGACGAACCGGTCATCGTGGACGGCAAGTCGGTGCGCTTCGCCGCCGCGGCGTTCACCGTCCTCGAGAGCCTGAAGCAGCGCTACTACACGGCCAATCAGATCTCCGAGCAGACGCAGGCCGAGTGGGAGGGGCGCACGCGCCGTCCGCCGCCCCACTGGAAGCCGGCGATGCGGAGCACGCTCGCCGATGCCGACAAATTTCCGGACACGCACGGAGGGCGCGTCTCGCCCGCCAAACCGCTCGCCGGCATCTGGGCGACCGCACCGTATCTGAACAACGGATCGGTCGCCAACATGTGGGATTTGCTCACGCCGCCCAACGCGAGGCCGAAGACCTTCACGCAGGGCTCGCGAGAGTACGACGTCCAGAAACTCGGCTACCGATCGACGCCTGACCCGAAGGCGCCGGCGCCGCCGTGGGAGTTCGATACATCGCAGACCGGCAATTCGAACGCGGGCCACGTGTACGGCACGACCTTGCCGGACGCTGACAAGTGGGCGCTGATCGAGTTCCTGAAGAAGCTCAGGCCGGGCGACATCAAGAAGGAACCGCTGCACGCGTCGATGTAGCGCGAAGGCTTCAGCCGGCGCCGAAAGCAACCGCAGAGAACGCAGCGACCACGGAGTTCTTTTTGTAGACTCAAGAAATTCTGCGCGCTCTGCGTTCTCTGCGGTTGCTTTCCGACTGCCGCTCGGCTGAAGCCTTCGCTGACGGTCGTAGAAACTGCACGAGCTCGGCAGCCGCAGCAAGCCTCGCAGGCGCGGAGCATCGTGTGTAGACTGTGGCCGATGAAGCGAACACGCCTTGCCACATTCGAGGTCGTCAAGGCAGTCGGGGTCGGGTTCCCGGACGTCGAAGCCACCACGAGGTACGACGGTTCGCCGGTGCTGAAGATCGGCGGCGTGTTCATGGCGGGCATCGCGACGCACCGCTCCGCGGAGCCGGACACACTGGTGGTGAGAACCAGTTTCGAGGAGCGCGAATGGCTGCTCGAGGATGCGCCGGACGCGTACTACATCACCGAGTTCTATCGGAAGTATCCGCTCGTCCTGGTGCGGCTGGCGAAGCTCGACCAGGACGCGCTGCGCGACCTGCTGTCCGTGTCGAGACAGCTGACGCTGCCGAAGGCGCGAGCGCGTCCAACGGTGCGGAAGAGTGGCGCCGGACGATCCGTCAGCGCGGGACCGTCGCGCCGTCGGCCAGCGGAATGAACAACGAGATGCGATCGCCGGTGCCGATCGCGCGCGAGATGTGTCCCTGGCCGGTGGTGTCTTCCGCGAGCAGGATGTGACCCGGGCCGAGGCGAAGCTTGCGGCCGCCCTCGAGCTCGATTTCGCTCTCGCCGCTGAGCGTCACGACGAACTGGCGGTTCGGCGCCGGATGCCAGTCGAGCGCGTAGTCCTTGTTGGTGCGGCGGAACTGGAGCGACTTGACCGGCACGGTCTGCGACAGCTCCGTCCCGCGGCCCTGCGCCTTCAGCGGAATCTCGAGCTCCTCGACCTTCGTCTTCCCGTCGGGTCCGGTGTAGATCCGGGTGACCTTCACCGGCGTCGCACCCTGGGCGAAAGCGGGCGTACCCGCCGCCCATTTCGTGCCGACCATCAACGCGAGCGTCGGGATCCACCCGAGAACCAGCAGGTCGCGAATCACAGACCGTCGCATACATCCTCCATGGGAAGCGGGACATCACGCCACGTGGTCCAAACGCCGAGGGTAACCATACATGATTCTGTGCGACGGTACGCCGATCAGCGCTGGTCACGGTATAGGCTTCGAGGCGCCCCGCGACAGCGACGAAGGAGGGCCGATCGATGAACGAGTTCATTGAGGTGCGCTTTCAGAAGAATGGACGGCGGCTGCGGATCAAACGACAGCTGCCGGGAGGAATCGAGTTCGACGAGCCCGATGCGATCGAACGGACGGTCGGCATCGGGTTCATGGCGCGGTCCGACGCGACCCGCGAGCGGATGCGTAACATTGCGAGAGTGCAAGGGTGGGACCTCGGGCAGTTCAAGCTGAACGTCTCGGTCGAAGACGGCGCGCTGGTTCTGCGCGGCGTCAACCCTGATGCGCTCCCTGAAGGGCTGTACAAGCTGCGCTTCGAGATC
Source organism: Vicinamibacterales bacterium (assembly GCA_035315685.1). GTDB lineage: Bacteria > Acidobacteriota > Vicinamibacteria > Vicinamibacterales > CAVVIG01 > QHWK01. The sequence continues at coordinate 15,481 of DATFXR010000213.1, forward strand.
GAGGAGGCGACGACCAACGGCGGGTTCCAGCCAGTCGATGTGGACCATGACTCCGGTGCGTCCGTGCAGGTCGACGTCGAGATGGACGAGCGTACGATCGACGTGGACCTGACCGGTTGTGATCCGCAGATCCGGGCGCTGCTCGAGCGATCGACGATCGACGGTTTTAATGCCGTCGACTGGGTGCACGACGACGACCACCGTGCGACCCGCCGGGCGTGCCTATTGAATCTGCTCGCCAGCCTGCGGAGCCGCCCGACGCTCAACCCGTCGCTGATCGATCTCGTCCACGACGTGTTCCTCGCGGCGAACGATCGCATCTACGCCCGGGTCGATCGCACGCTGATCGACTCGGTGAACGCCCTGGTCGCCGATCCTGCGAAGCCGTTCTTCGCCGAGGGCAAGCCGCATGCGCCGATCCATGGCCGGCTGCTGAGCGCAATTCCCGAGGCGATTGACGTGCGCGCACGCTACAAGGAGCTGCTGAGTTTTCGCGGCGAAGGAAAGCCGTCGATGCAGATCGTCAGTGCCGTGCCGCCGCCCGATCTGCCGCACACGTTCGTCGACTTCGATCTCGATCTCGGGAATCCGCTGCAGGACATGCTCGGTTTCGTCGTGCACATGGGCGAGCTCCTCAGCGGCAAGCCGACGAATCATCTCGACTTGCGGAAGCCGCTGAGCAAGACGCGCGCCGCGCCGTTTCTCTGCTACAGAGTCGTGTCGGCGTAGTGCAGTCCGCGGACCGGGGGCTGGCGGCTGGGGCCTGGGCCAGCCGCGCATCACGCCACCGCAGATACTGCTGCGACTCACGGTCCGGCTAAACAGACCAGATACAAGGCAGGACGCTACTTGCCCTTGTACATGACGCGCCAGACGCGGCCTTTCATGTCCTCGGTCACGTAGAGCGAACCGTCGGGACCGGTCGCGAGGCCGCCGGGGCGCGCAACGGCATCTCCCGGATTCGCGAGCGGCGTCTTTCCGGCAAAGCCATCGGCGAACACTTCGTACTTGCCCGGCTTGTCGCCGGAGAACGGCACGAACGTCACGTTGTAGCCGGCCTGAGGCAGCGGCGCACGATTCCACGATCCGTGGAAC
>DATFXR010000214.1:0-30523 GCA_035315685.1 Vicinamibacterales bacterium
CTCCGATGAGGAGCCGCGCACCTTCGTAGACGACGGGACTTGCAGCCTCGCGCGTCTGCAACGGTGCGAACGCAGCGGCGAGTCCGACGACAGCGGCGATGAGCATGGTCTTCACGGGCGCATCTTACGTCATTGCTTTGCTCATGTAGCGCCCGTCATCCGGCTGTGCATCGGCGGCAGTAGACTTTTGCGCGACGTGACGACCCTCGCAGCCCCGGATCGCGGGCGAAGCCGCACGCTCACCGGTGTGCCCTGGTATCTGTGGTGCGCCGCTCTCGCCGTGACGTCGGCCTATGTCGGCGGCTACTGGGACATTTCCTGGCATCGCTCGATTGGACGCGACAGCTTCTGGACGCCGGCCCACCTGGCCATTTACGCCTGCGGCGCCCTTGCCGGCATCGCGTCCGCCTATCTCATCTTGACGACGACGTTCGGGCCCGATCGGTCGCTGCGCGACGTCAGCGTCCGCGTGTGGGGACTGCGGGCGCCGGCCGGGGCGTTCATCTCCGCGTGGGGCGGCCTCGCGATGCTCGCCTCCGCTCCGTTCGACGACTGGTGGCACCACGCCTACGGCCTCGATGTCCGCATCGTCAGTCCGCCGCACATGGTGCTCGCCGCCGGATTCTTCGGCATCGAGCTCGGCACAATCATGCTGCTGCTCGCGTTCATGAACCGAGCCCCCGCGTCGGCGGAACGCACACTACAGTCGCTGTTCCTGTACGTCGGCGGCATGGCAGTGTCGGAATCGCTGCTGCTGAAGATGGAATACATCTCGCGGTCCGACATGCACAACGCGCTCTTCTACACCGTGGTATCGCTCGGCACGCCGTTGATCCTGATCGCGGTGGCGGTGGCCGCGCGCCGCCGCTGGGCGTGCACGATCATGGCAGGCGTCTACACGGCGTTCGGCGTCGGCTTCCTCTGGCTGCTGCCGTTGTTCCCGGCCGAGCCGAAACTCGGTCCGGTGTACCGCCCCGTCACACACTTCATCCCGTGGGAATTCCCGCTGCTGCTGATCGTGCCGGCGGTCGTCGTCGATCTGCTGCTGCAACGCACGGTCGAGTGGCGGCCGATCGCGCGCGGCGTGATTGCCGGCATCGCGTTCCTCGCGTCGTTCGTCGCCGTGCAGTGGCCGTTCGCGGATTTCCTCATGGCGCCGCTCGCCCGCAACCGATTCTTCGGCGCGCACTACATGGACTTCAACACGCTGCCCGACTCGTCGTACGCGCGCAACGTGTTCTTTTCGCGCCATGCCGACGCCGCACAATTCTGGCGCGGGATGCTCGTTGCGCTGCTCGTGTCGTGCGTGATGGCGGCGGTCGGCGTGCAGGCGGGACGATTGATGCAGAAGGTCCGACGGTGAACGGTCGGCCGGCGCTGGTGCTAGCCACCGTGATCGCGTGCTGGCCAGCCGGTGTCCGTGCGCACGTCGGCAGTCCCGACATTTTTCTCGACGCGCCGGCCGGTCCGTACCGGCTCCTCGTGACGGTGCGGCCGCCATCTGCCGTGCCGGGTGTGGCCGATGTCGAGATTCTCACGCCGGGCGGCGACGTCGACACGATCCGGATCGTTCCGCTGCCGCTCACCGGCCCGGGTGCGCAGTTCGCGCCCACCCCCGACGTGGCGACGCGCTCCGACGCTGATCCGAAGCTGTTCACCGGACACTTGTGGATGATGTCGGCGGGCGCATGGCAGGTGCGCATCGCCGCCGCAGGTGCGCGTGGCGAAGGAACCCTGTCGGTTCCGGTTCCGACGCTGCCGCAGACGACCTTGGCGATGAAGGCGGCGCTGCGCGGCGTCCTCGGCGTCTTCCTGCTGCTGCTGTGCGCTGGTGCAATCGCGATCGCGTCGGCCTTCGCGCGCGAAGCGACGCTCGAGGACGGCGAACAGCCGGGGAAGCGGCACATCGTCCGCGGGCGCGTTGCCGGCGTCGCGTCAGTCTGCGTGTGCCTCCTCGCCGTGGGGCTCGGCGACTGGTGGTGGAACGCCGAGGCGTCGAGCTACGACCGCAACGTCTACAAGCCGCTGCAAACGAGACCGCAGCTCACAGACGAGGGGCGGACACTCACCTTGCCGATTGACGATCCGGGCTGGGCCGGCCGCCGCATCGACGACTTCGTGCCCGATCACGATCACCTGATGCACCTGTTCGTCGTGTCGCCGTCGCTCGACCGTTTCTTCCATCTGCATCCAGCCCAGGTGGAGGCGGGCATGTTCGCAGAGGCACTCCCGGAGATGCCGGCGGGCGACTACGAACTGTTTGGCGATCTCGTGCACGCAACCGGCGTCTCGGAAACGGTCACCGGGCGATTCACCACCGCAGGCGCAGATGGCCGCGCCATCGACGGCGACGACAGCGAATGGACAGGCAGCAGAGAGTCGATGGGGGCCGGCGTCACGCGGATGGTGAAAGATGGCCGCATCCTGTGGGACTACGACGGCACGCCGATCGTTGCTCGCAAACTGACCTTGTTCACCTTCCGGATCGAGAACACCGACGGTTCCCCTGCCGACGACCTCGAGCTCTACATGGGCATGCCAGGCCACGCCGTGTTCGTGCGGCGCGATCGCCTCGTCTTCGCGCATGTGCATCCGACCGGATCCGCGCCGATGGCCGCACTGCAGATCGCCGCCGGCACTGCGGCGTCGACGCCGCCGCACAATCACACCGCGGCGCTGCCGGCGGCGGTCTCGTTCCCGTACGGATTCCCCGAGCCTGGCGACTACCGCATCTTCGTGCAGGTGAAACGGCGGGGCGCCGTGCAGACCGCCGCGTTCGACACCACCGTGAGCCGGTGACACTGGTCGCCGCGAAAGCGCAATCGAGCCTCGGTTACAGCACTGTTTTCGTTCGGCGTTGCACCGTAGTACGATCCGCCGCCGCTCGCTCGGCTGAGCCTTCGCGCTACGAGGTCAACCGGGACTGCCGGCAACACACGAGGAGGCCCTGTGTTCAAGGACGTTGCTTTAGCAGTGATTGTCGCCGCCTGCGTCACGATGCCGGGCACAGCCTCGGCGCAGCAACCCGCGACGCCTGCCGCGCAGCCGGCGACGGAGTCCATGCCGCCGAAACCGAACGACTACAGCGATCCGAAGACGTGGCTGTGCCGCCCCGGCGGCAAGGACGCGTGCGCGATCGACGAGACCACCACCGTGGTCGCCGCCGACGGCAAGCTGACGCGTGAAACGTGGGCTGCGGATCCGAAGGCACCGGTCGACTGCTTCTACGTCTACCCGACGATCTCGACCGACCCCACGCCGAACAGCGACATGAATCCGGACCCCGCCGAGCTCAACGTGATCAAGCAGCAGTTCGCGCGGTTCGGCTCGAAGTGCCAGCCGTACGCGCCGATGTATCGCCAGGTGACGCTGGCCGGGCTGCGGCGCATGCTCGCGCCCGGCGCCGCGGTCACGCTCGATCAGGGCCTCCAGTACGACGATGTGAAGGACGCGTGGAATTCCTACCTGCAGCACGACAACAAGGGTCGCGGGTTCGTGCTCGTCGCACACTCGCAGGGGTCGTTCATCCTCAACCGGCTGATTCGGGAGCAGATCGACGGCAAGCCGATTCAGCAACGCATGCTGTCGGCGATTTTGCTCGGCACGACGATCGCCGTGCCCAAAGGCATGGATGTCGGCGGATCGTTCCAGCACGTGCCGCTCTGCAGGTCGGCGTCGCAGCTCGGGTGCGTGATCACCTTCGCGTCGTTCCGGTCGACGATCGCACCGCCGGCCAATACGCTGTTCGGCAAGGTGTCCGACGCGAACCTGGTTGCAGCCTGCACCAACCCAGCGGCACTCGCGGGCGGCAGCGGCGAACTGCATGCCTATCTCGACGCGACCGGCCGCACCATCACCAGCAACACGCCGGCGAAGCCCTGGGTGACGCCCGAGCAGAAGATCGAGACGCCCTGGGTCAGCGTGCCCGGGATGCTCACGGCGAAATGCACGTCGAACGAGAACGCCTCCGGCTATCTCGAGGTGACGGTCCACGGCGATCCCGGCGATCCGCGCGTGGATGACATCGTCGGCGACATCGGCGTCGGCACCAACGTGCTGGCCAACTGGGGACTTCACCTCGTGGACGTCAATATCGCGATGGGCAACCTGCTCGACATCGTCGGGCAGGAAACGAAGGCGTATCTCGCGAAGAAAGGATCGCGATAGGGGCTGGGGGCTAAGAGCGTTTCTCTGTAACAGGTAGGGTCCGGCTTTAGCAGGATGCTGAAAAACGCATCCTGCATGGCTGAGGGCTAATGGCTAATGGCGAAAAGCCCGCGTATTTCAGCCATCAGCCATCAGCCTTTAGCCATCAGGCTCACTTTTTCATCGGCCGGTTAGCCGGACTTCTCGACGTCCGCCTGAACGGCGGACATCTGCGGCCTCCCCGTTCTCCGCGGTAAATGCGGATGCTGCTATCCAATTCGCAGCCCGGATGATTCAGATCTTCGTCACCCGATCGCCGACGCGGATCGCGCCGCGCTGGACGACTTTTGCATTGATGCCGCGCAGGTGCAGGTCGCGGCGATCAGCGCCGTTGACGAACGCGGTTGCAGCCTCACCGAAGCGCTCGACGAACTTGCCGCAGCCGGTGTGGGGCTCGGCGGTCACCTCGATCACGGCGGAGCCGATCGCCAGACGTGTGCCGGCTGGCAGATTTGCCTCGCTCAGATCCAGGTCCACGTACAGCTGATCGCCGGCGAGCGGCCATCGTGATCGATCCTGCGCGAGGAGCGCGACCACGCGTGCGCTCATCACGTTGATCTGCATGTCGGGATGCGGCGAGCCGTCCGCCGTACGCCGGCTGCGTCGCGTCGACCAGCTGTCGCCAACCAGTCCGACGACCGGATCGAGCTCGCCTTCGGCGATCGCTTCGCGCACACCAACCGCAGGCCGGCGCACGATCATCTCGAGCACGCCGTGGTCCGCCGGCGACTGCACGATCGCCGCTAGTCCTGCTTCGAGCTCCGCCGCCGTCAACTGTCGAATCGTCGTCGTCATCGGTTCACTTGATATGGAACTGCCTTCCAAAATATTTCGCCCGGTGCCGTCTGCCATGAGCCGTTATGGCGCTTCTCGTTTCCCTGTACCACGTAGTGTCCGGCTTTAGCCGGACTTCTCGGGGTCCGCCTGAAGGCGGACGCTACAAACACATGAAACGCGCCATCAGCCATCAGCCATGTCACGCTTCACTCGGTGGCCTGCGCGACGATCGCCTTGAAGCGCTGCCGCAGTGAATCAGGATTGGGCGGCACGCTCTGCGTCATCAGAATCGTGACCGTGTCGTGCGCCGGATCGTTCCAGAAGATCGTCCCGGCCGTCCCGTCCCAGCCGTACTCGCCGCTGTCGAGCGCGACGTTCACGTTGGCGAGTCCCCATCCCATCGAGCCGCCTCGCGCCGCGAGCACAGCGTCAGAGAGGCCGTTCTTGGTCATCGTCTCGATCGTCGCAGGACGAAGGATTCTGACGCCGTCGAGCTCGCCTTTGTTCAGCAGCATCTGAGCGAACCGGAGAAAGTCGGGCGCCGTGGACACGAGGCCCACTGCCCCTTCGAGAAGCACCGGCTTCTGCGTAAAGGGCACGTCTTCGATCTCGATCGGCTTCAAACCGCCGCTCTCGGCGGGCGAGTAGACGGTTGTGAGCCGCGTGCGCTGCTCGGGCCGAGCCCAGAACCCGGTGTCGACCATCCGAAGCGGACCGAAGATCCGATCGTCGAGGAAGCGATCGAGCGGCTGACCAGACCAGATCTCGATCAGCCGTCCGAGCACCGTCGTACCCTCGCTGTAGCGGTATCTCGCGCCGGGATCGTCCATCAGCGGCACCCGGACGATGTTCGCGATGAATTGCGGCAGCGTGATGTCGCGCGATCGGACGCGCGCAGTCCGGTAGACCTCAGACGTCCGGTGCTCGAGACCGGACGTGTGCAGCATCAGATCCCGAACGGTCACGGGCCGCGCCGGTGGACGGACCGCTCCGCCGGCATCCGAACGGACGACGACGTCGTTGAACGCCGGCAGGTATTTCGCAACCGGATCGTCGAGCGCGAAGCGACCCTGTTCCTGCAGCATCATCGCGGCAACCGCGGTCACCGGCTTCGACATCGAGTAGATGCGGAAGATGGCGCGATCGGACATCGGCGTGCGCGTCTCGAGATCCTGCATGCCGACGGCGTCGAGCCAGGCGAGCTTCCCGTGGCGCGCGACGGCCGCGACCGCGCCGGCGATCCTGTGTTCGTCGACGTAACGCACGAGGAGTGCATGCGCGTCGCGCAGCTTCAGCGGCTGAAGACCGACCGCCTGGGCGTCCGCACGGGGCAGCGGTGGCACGTCGGGGGAGGGTCTTGGCCGAGCGTCAGCCAGCTCCAGGCCGCCAGCCGCGAGCCCCGACACGGTGAGCGACAGCGCTGCCGCCGCCGCGACCGCACGTGCGAGCGCGACAGCCGCGTCCGTTCTCATCGCTGCGACAGCTGCTTCCGCGCGGGCTGCCACGCCGGCGTCCCCTCTTCCCACTGATTGTCGGTGAGCTGCTCGAGGTTCGTGCCGTCGTACTTCATCACGAACAGTTCGCCGTACGGCTGCGGCGCGTCGGTGTAGGTCATCTCGTCCTTGAACCCCATCCGCGTCGACGCGAAGACGATACGTTCGCCGTCAGGCGACCACGCCATGTGCGCGTCGTTGCCGCGCGAGTAGGTGAGGCGCTTCACGCCGCTCCCGTCCGGCTTCACCGTGTAGATCTCGTAGTCGCCGTCGGCCTGCCGCGAGAACATGATCAGGTCGCCGCGTGGCGACCAGAGCGGAAAGTTGTCGTAGCCCTTCGTCAGGAGCGTCACCGCCTTCGTCTCGAGGTCCATGATCCGCAGCCCGTCGCCATCGGGACCAAACGATCGATAGACGAAGCGTTTCCCGTCGGGCGCCATCGACGGAAAGCCGTTGTTGCTCGGTCCGCTGGTGATCTCGCGATAGCCACTCCCGTCCGGCTTGATGATCGCGATCTGTGCGCCGCCTTCGGGACGATCCTCCGGCTTCAGGAACAGCCCATGGAAGCCGTTGAAGAATGCGTTGTACACGCCGATGCCGAAGATGATGGTGTCGCCGCCAGGCGACCACTGCGGCGCGAGCACGTTGCGCGTCTTGTCCTGATAGATGACGTCGGACGTGTCCGAGCCCGGCGCCGCGATCGCGACGCCTGCGCCGAGTACTGTTCCCGGCGCGGTCGGCGACGTGGTCACGAACCGATCGCCGGATGGACTGAACGACGGCAGAATGCCGCTGAGCGTCAGCTCGTAATCGGCGAGCCGGCTCCACATCTTCTTCCACGTCGGCCGCGGCGCCGGCTGCCGCTTGTGAAAGACGACGTGCTTGCCGTCAGGTGACCACGACGCCGTGCGCACGTCGCCTTTCGGACCGCGCGCGCCGCCGACGTAGTAGATGCCGGCGACATCGCCGCTGCCCTTGCGCAGGTAGGCAATCTCGTTGTCCGCGATTACCGACGGGTTGAACTTCACGCCCGGTCCTGACGGCATCGGGGACGCGACGCCGGTGGCGATGTCGATGGCGACGATGCGCGTGTCCTCCGGATGTTCGGGGACCGGCCGGCGGTTGTCGAGCGTCTGCTCTGCGGTCATGCAGTACGCGATCACGCGGCGGCTGTCGGCCATCCACTTCGGGCTGCCGCAGAAGTTGCCGTGTGCGCTGATGCGCTTCAGCCCGGATCCGTCCGGATGGACGAGATAGATGTCGGCAAGCTGCAGATGCTCCCAGCGTCCGTGCGCGAACGGCATCGTGCTCCCGCGATCGGACGAGAACGCGATCCACCTGCCGTCGGGCGACCACGACGGGCGGAAGTCGCCTCCTGGCCCGGAGGTGAGCGCTTTCGCCCGGCGCGTCTGCAGATCCATCGTCCACAGATCGGCGGTGCCGCCGTTGCGGGTGGTGACGAACACGAGTTGTCTCCCGTCCGGCGAGAACGCAGCCTGATCGTCGTAGGCCGGGCTGTCGGTGAGCCGCTCGATCTGCGACCCGTCGGCCGTGACGCGATACAGATCGGCGGAGCCATCGCGTTCCGAGGTGAACACGATGGACGCGCCGTCGGGTGACCACACCGGGTCGTAGTCCGTATCGCGCGCCGCGAGGAGCGGGTGCTCGTCGGTGCCGTCGGACGCCGCGACGAAGAGCCCGATTTGTCCCGGCTGCGGAAAGACCCGCGCGAAGACAATGTTCTGCGGACCCGACGCGGCGCCCGCAGCGAACGAAAGGAGCGCAGCGGCGACGACGGCGGCGGCTGTACGCATGATGCGCCGATTTTAACGCGTCGCCGCGGGATCGAATTCAGCGTTCAGGGTTCAGGGTTCAGGGTTCAGGGTTCAGGGTTCCGGTTCTCGTTCCGGTAGGGTTCTGGTTCTGAGTTCGAGTTCCAGTTCCAGTTCTCGTTCTGAGCGCCACGCCCGGAACGAGAACCAGAACCAGAACTGAACGAGAATCAGAACCAGAACCCTGAACGTTGAACCCTGAATCCTGAACCGGACCTATTTTTCGGGATAGGTGCTGTCGCGCCAGGTGCCGGCGACGTCGCCGGCCCGCTTCGAGCAGGACGAAGTCGCGAAAGCCGTCGCACGCCGGGCGGATCGCGGCGCCAAGGCCGCCGAATCCGGTGCCGATGATGGCGAGGTGTGTGTGCGGCGGCGCGCTCGCGGCTCGAACGGCCGGGCGAGGATCAGCGCGACGGTCGTCGCGCTGATTTTACGAGTCTACGAACGCGACGAGGCGGAGGCCGCCTTGAGCTTCATCTCCGTTGCGGCGCGGTGTATCGTGCACCATTCCTTGTGCTCGGCAATGGGCATGCCGCATTCCACACAGACGCGGATCCGCTGCTTCGGTGGGTCACTCTTGCCAAAGAGACGTTTCAGAAACGACATGCGGCCTCCAACAGGGACTCGAGGCTAGGGGCTCGGGGCTAGCTGCCTTTTCGCCTCTGCTTGAATACGTTAGACGGCGCCGCCGGGTTCCCGGTTGACACGGACGCAACCGTGTCGGGGTTCGCGGTTCGCGGTTCGGGGTTCGGGGTTCGGGTTCTCGTTCTCGAGGTTCGATGGTTCTGGGTTCCGGGTTCTGGGTTCTAGGTTCTAATGTCCGCGACAGAACCCGAACCAGGAACCGAGGAACCACCGAACGAGAACCCCGAACGCCGAACCCCCGAACCCCGAACCCAAGCGGTTACTGGAGGGCTTGATAGACCAGCGTCGGGAAGCGCGTCCCGATATCGCTCGCATTGGGCAGCATCTGGACCATCAGGACGAGGACGAGCCGCGACGCCGGGTCGACTCGGTAAACACTGCCGTACGCGCCGCCCCAGCCGAATGCGCCGGCCGAGTCCAGGCCGTTCGCGCCGAACCGATCGGTGGTCTCGAAGCCGAGCCCGTAGCCGAGGCCGGTCGTCGAATGCAGCGTCCCCACCTGGTTGGTCGTCATCAGCTCGACGGTGCGCGGGGCCAGCACGCGGACGCCGTCGAGCGCGCCGCCGTTGCGGATCATCTCGAGGAACCGCGCATAGTCGCGCGCCGTCGAGAGCAGACCGGCACCGCCGGCGAAGCTGCGCCGCGGCCCGTCTACGTAATTCCCCTGCCCGCGCGGTCCGTCGGGCGCGCGCGAGATCTTGCCGTCGTTGGTGGCCGCGCTCGACGAGTAGACGACCGCAAGCCGATCGCGTTGCGCGGTCGGCAGAAAGAACTGCGTGTCCTTCATCCCGAGCGGACCGGTGATTCGCGTCCGAATCAATTCGTCGAGCGGCTGTCTGGAGACGCGCTCCGCGATGCAGCCGAGGACGTCGGTGTTGTAGCCGTACACCCACGCTTCGCCGGGCTGAGCCACGAACGGCAGCGTCCCGAGGCGAGTCATCGTGTCGCAGATCGCCTCGTCCTTGTCGGCCGTATACCAGCCGAAGCCGGCGGCGGGTCCGAGTCCTTTGGCCTCGTACGCTGGCGCGACCGAGGCGTTAGTGCCATACGAAATGCCGGCCGTGTGAGTGAGCAGATCGCGAATCGTGATCGGCCGCCTGGCAGGAACAGCCGACCCTGCGCCCTGATCGTTCGCCGCGGCGACGGTCGTCATGGCGAACGTCGGGATGTAGCGGCCCGCGGGATCGTTCAGGCCGACCTTTCCTTCTTCCATCAGCGAGAGAATCGCAACGCTGGTCAGCGCCTTGGTTTGTGAAGCGATGCGGAAGATCGTGTCGGTCGTCATCTTCCGCCCGGCTTCCTTGTCGCTCCACCCGAATGCGCGCTCGTACACCGGCTTGCCGTCCTGCAGCACGAGGGCGACGGCGCCGCCGATCCGCGATTCATCGACGTACTGCTGGAACAGCTTGTCGATCCGGGCGAGCCGTTCGGCAGACAGCGTCTGGTCCGCCGACGCAACGGCGGTCGCGAGCAGCAGCGACGTGAACAGGAGGATTTTCTTCATGAGATCTCCTTTACCTTCCCCACCAGCCCACGGGCCCATCGGTCCCACACTCCCCGCGCGTCGGATCAAGGCCGCTTGAACAACCCGACGTACGCCGCCTTGCCGCGGATGTGTCCCGTCATCGCCGCGACGACCGCCGCGCGCGTCTGCGGCGGCGACTGGCCGACTGCAGGCACGTCCACGACGGCATCGAGCGCGAAGAGCTCGATGACGTAGTGATGCAGCGGTCCCGATGCGAGCGCGCCGGGTCCGCGGTAGAAAGGACCCGTCGCGCTGATCTGCCGGATGCCGTTCGGCAGCTGCGCACCCGATGGTATCGATCCGGCGAGCCTGGTCTCGCTGCCTGGAATGTTCCACACCAGCCAGTGCAGCACGTCGTCGGTGCCGTTGCCGATCGCGGCATCGACGTCGTGCATGACGAGCACGTAGCTGACGACGCCGTCGGGCGCGTCGGTCCATTCGAGTGGTGGCGATTCATCGCCGCCGATCTGCGTGTATCGCGCGGGAATGGATCCGCCGTCCGGCCAGATCGAATGAAGCGTCATCACCTGCACGGCGCCTCGGCCTCGCCCGCCGCCACGCTGGGCACCCGGCGGAGGCTGGCCGCCCGGCGGAGAAGAGGGCGGGGCGCCGCGCTGCTGACCGGCGACCATCGTCGAGCACAGCAGCGCCATGCTGATCGACACGCGAAGCAGTCGCAGGCGCATGTCGCTACTTGAAGGAGGCTGCCTGCTTCCTGCGCCACGCGTCGTAGCGCAGGCGCAGCGCCTTCACCGGATTCAGGTTCTCTCCCTCATGGATCACGTTCGGTCCATGATCGGCCGCCGGCTGGGACACGTTGATGTACATCGTGTACTTGCCGTTGTTGTGGGAGTCGCCGCTGGTGTCGGTCTTCTCCGCCATCAGGATGTACGCGACGTGCGCGGTCTTCTCGTCGCACGGAATCGGCGGCTTCGACCCATCGGTCGGCCACGGCGGACAGGTGCAGCGGCTGTCGCCGCCGGATCCGTCGGCTGCTTCCATGGCCGCCATCACGCGATCGGTGATTGCGCCGGTCGTCTTCACGAACGCCGCCACCGCGTTGGGCACCACCTGACCGGGACGCAGGATGTTGCCCTGAATCGAATAGAAGATGTCCGTCCCCGGCACCTGCCCCTGGACGTCCTGCGACACGTAACCGTTGCTCAACCCGGAGTGGCCGGCGTGCCGGCCCTGCAGATCGAGTATGCCGAACTGCCGTGTCTGGAACGCCGGATCCCTGCTCAGCATCTCGATGATCGTCTTCGGGTCGGTGCCTTTCTGCAGCTCCTGAAACACGAGCATCTGGTTCGCGTGCGTGTTGTCGACGGCCGCCTGGCACGCGGCGACGCCCTTGCCGGGCACGACTACGGCCTGCACGCCCTTCAGAAACTCGTCGTCTCGATCGACGCAGGTGGCAGACGCGATCACCACGCGGCCGGTGCTGCGGTCGACGGCGATCACCGACCACGTGGCCAGCGCGCGAGAGGGCGCGCCCAGGACGAGCACGAGCAGCAGGAGAATCTGGCGCATGGGCATCTCCGGTGCGCGCAGTATACTTCCGTCTTTTGGAGCAGACCCATGCGGATGCAACGCGCGGGAACGATGGTCGCCGTCCTCGTCATCGCCGCGTGCACGGCCGTCATGTCGGCGCAGCAGGAGAAGGCGAACCCGCGTCTCGGAAAGTGGAAGCTGAAGCAGGATCCGCCGGCGCTGAACATCATGACCTACGAGCCATGGGGCAACGGCGGCATGAAGGTGACCGTGGAGTCCACCAACGCCCAGGGCCGCAAGGCGACGTGGACCTACAACACGATGTTCGACGGCAAGGACATGCCGGTGAGCGGCGACACGCGCACCGAGACGACGTCGGTGAAGAAGATCGACGATCGAACGAACGAGATCACCAACAAACGCGGCGCCAAGGTCACGCAGGTGATCATCAACGTGCTGTCGGCGGACGGCAAGCGCATCGACAACACGTACAAGAACTACAACGAGAGCGGTGAGCTGACGTCGACCACGACGGCCGTCTACGAGCGGCTGCCGTAACCACGACCCGGGTGATCACCTGTTGATCACCAGGTTCCGGATCGTCCGCACGAGCGGGGGACGGCTGGCATCAGCGTTGCTCTACCGACAACGCTGCGCTCGGCCGCCACCCTGGCTGGCCGACGAACACCTCGAACGCTCCCTCACACCACGGACGGGAGGCTGACATACCGGCCTCCCGGCACGCCACCGACCGCTGAAAGTTGGGAAAGACGGTTCGTGGCCGTTTTCGGCTGTTTGCCTTGATCCTGGGGCCTTGCGGCTTTTTGCGGACAGGGCTGCGCCCGGCCCCAAGCTCTCTGCCTGTGCACCACGGCGCCCACTCGATTGTCGTGAAGAGGTCCTTAGAATATCACGGTTTGCTCAGTGACGGAAGACGGCTTCACAGCCGTTCCTCTCAGCTGAGCTGCACGATCGAAATGTCGAGGCGGCGTTCCTGGCCGATCGCCGTCTGCCATTGCACCAGAATCGGGCTCTGATACGTGCCGCGCACGACGCGTGCGGTCGAGTGCCCCGGTTCGTGGGTGGCCAGAAAGCTCACCTTCCGTGAACGCATGAAGTGGCGTGCCGGCACCGCCATGGCTTTCGCGACGAGCCGCTCGAACGACGACTGATCGAGCCCCAGCGCCTCCATCAGCGAGTTGAGCACCCGGACCACGTCGTACTTCGCGTAGCTGAGCGTCTTGCCGGGAATCGCAAACGGATCGTCGAGAATGCTGTGCGCCTTGATCTTCGCGAAGCGCAGCGGATCGCGGAGGACATCGACGAGATCGTTCTGCATCAGCAGCGTCTCGTACTCGTTCACGGTCAGGCCGACGTTGCGCTCGGTCGCCTCGATCATGAGATCGACGCGGCCGCGTTCGAGCCCGGTGCGTGCCAGCAGCTCGTTCACCTGCTCGAGCAGACCCAGCCGCGGATCGGCGAGGTTCACGGAGTCGATCGGATGCTTCGACACCGGCACCCGCACCGACATGCGCGAAACGACGCGCTCGTCGTCGTAGGCGAGCACGGTGGTCGTGCGGCGGCGCTTCATCGCGTCGGTGGTGCCGTCGAGATCGATGAAGTACACGGGAGCGTCCGGCCGCGTCTGATAGGTGACGCAGTTGCGCAGTCCCGCACCGATGTAAGTGAGATGCGAATCCGCGTTACGAGGCTCGACCACTTTCTGCGCGTCGCTCAACTCGCTGCGCAGCTCCATCCGGTCGTGATGATACGCGGCCCCCTCGGGGAACAGCGCGTGAAACGAGCCGAAGAACTGCGACACGCCGCCGTCCTTCTGCAGGCGCGTCGAAAGGCTCTGTTCGAGATATCCGGCGGTCGTATGCAGCGAGCAATACAGCGCCTTGCGGTGCCGGCGCAGGATGTCGCCTGCCTCCTGGGCGATGCGCGTGGTGACGTCGATGGCTTCGAAGCGTCGCTGGGGCGCGAGCGTGAGGCGGAGTTCGGTTGGGCGGGTCGAGAGCATCCGTTCGGTGTCCCAATTGTGTAGCATCAATTCGCCCCGCACTACAAGTGTCACCGCCGGCTAACCGCCGTCCCGTCAAGGGCTTCGGCGAGTCGCACCAACGCCCGGGCACCTGCCCGTGCCAGTTCAGGGGTCGGACACCTGCCCCAGGCACCGGCGCGTCGAGTTGACGCCGGACCCCACGATACAAGGCCTTCGTGGCCGAATTGAGGCGGAGCGGGCCGTCAGCCAGGTCTGACCGCCGCCAGCGCGTCGTCCTCCGTCTCGTAAATGGCAAGGACCGTGTCCAGCCGCGTCGTGCCGAACACTTCTTTCAGCTTGGGCGTCAGGTTGCAGAACGCGAGACGACCGCCGCGGCCGGCAACCATCGTGTGGCTCGCCGCGAGGTCGGCGACGCCCGACGAATCGATCGTCGTCACATGTGCAAGGTTGACGACCAGCACCCGCGCACCCTGTTCGACGGCGGCACGAACGGCCCGGCGCAGGCCCGAGTCGGGCTGCGTCCCGATGACCGCGCCGCGAATGTCCAGCACCGGCACCGACTGTACGAGTCGCGTGACGATCATCGGTCGATCAATCGACCAGAGGCTTCGGTGCCCGGTTGCGCCAGGCGCCGGTGCGCGCCCGTTTTGTGTTCCGCGTGCCGGCGACGCGGAAGTCCGGATGGTTCATGTGCTCGCGCTCCTCTGTTGCCGGAGGCGCGAGCGCGAGCGAACGAAACTCGCGCGGCGTCATCGTTTCTCCATCGACGCGTTCACCGCCTCTGCCTCGGTGGCATAAATCGCGAACACGTCCTCGAGTCGGGTGATCCCGAAGATGTGCTTCAGTTTCTTCGAGAGGCAGCACAGGAGCAATGTGCCGCCGCGGTTGGTCGTGGCGATGTGCGCCGAGGCGAGCTCGGCGACGCCGGACGAATCAATGTCGCCGACCTCCTGCAGGTTGACGACGATGTGACGGGCTCCCTGATCGACGGCGGTGCGAATCGCGCGGCGCATCTCGCCTTCTTCGCCGCCCGACGTCAGCGTGCCCTTCGCAACGAACACCGTGACGTCACCGTCGCGGTGCTGCTCGATCGCCGCCACCTCAGTACACCCAGCTCTTGGTGTCCGCGCCGGCTGGCGCCGTCTTGATCATCCAGCGCGCCATTGCCGGCATGTAACGCTGATGGACCGTGCGGCCGCCGACGTTGTTGGGGTGCTCGGTGTCGCCGGTGAAACAGTGTTCGCGCCGCTCGCCGTAGACGATCTCCGCCTCGGACGAAGGCGTCGCGCGCATCAGGAACTCCTCCATCTGATACATCGCGTTGTTCAGGTAACCGTTGTCCATCGTCCCGCTGGTCAGGTGAATCTTGCCGCGCAGCTTCGGGCCGAGCGTTGCCCAGTCGCGCTGCATGATGTAGCGCAGGTCGTAGTGATCGCGCCAGTAGCGCGCGACCTCCGGATCGATGGCGCCGGTGAGCTTGTCGTACAACGGCTTGTAATAGCCGTCGTCGCCGACCGGGCCGAAGACCGACGCCCAGGCGTCATGCTGTCCCGCCGACCGGCCGTGCGTGCCGATTGCGAGCTCGACGAGATTGCGATCCTCGAAGGTGGCGTAGAGATGATCCCGGAAGTCGCGGTAGCCCGGCTTGGGCGTCCGCTTCCACGGGTTGTCTTCGTAGTAATACGCGTTGTGCTCGTCGTAGATGTTCACCGACCGGTATGAGCGGAAGTCGACCGGGTCCGGGCAGAGCGCCCACGCGCCGTTGTAGTCGTCCGGATAGAACACCTGCGCGCCGAGCGCTTCCCACCCGCCGGTCGATCCGCCGGTCATCACGCGGGCCCACGGCTGGCCGATGCCGCGGAACTTCTGCTCGAGGTACGGGATCAGATCGCGCGTGATCGCGTCGCCATAGGGTCCATTGTTCGCCGAGTTCACGGCGTAGGAGTCGTCGAAGTACGGCGTCGGATGCTGGAAAAGGACGTGGATCATGCGCGGAAAACCCGGTCCGTTCCACGCCTGGTAGAACCTGTAGGCGGCGTCCTGCGTGTCGCGCTGCGCGCCGCGCGCCGTCGCAGCCGGCGGCGTCTCGCGCCAGCCGTCGCCGTCGGCGTTGCGCGGGAAATGCCCGTGGTGAATCAGGATCGGATAGCGCGCGTTGGCATGCTCGGCCCACCCGTGCGGCAGCGTCACGATGGCGCCGATCGACATCGGCCGTCCCCAGAACTTCGTCAGCCGCTCGTTCGCTACCGAGAGGTATTTCACCTGTTCGGTGTCCTTCAGCGGCTCGATGGGCGGAATCTCCTGGTCCATGTCGATGCGAATCTCGCCACCATGTGCGGGATCGATGCGCATCTTCACCGGCCTGCTGTAGAAGTTGCCCGGTTTCGCGTCCCAATGCTGCCCTTCACCCTGGTCCATCGGCATCTTGATCGTGTGGCCGTCGGTGCGATGGAAGGTTTCGTAGCGGTTGAACAGCGCCTGCACCCAGTACTCACCGGGCGGAATGTCCCTGACGCTGCGGACCGGCCAGCCGAAGGTGCTCTCGTCCACGATCGCGGGCTCGCCGGGACGCAGGCCGTCGACGTCCACGCCGAAGATCGGCCGCGTGGTGTTGGCGCGGTACTGATCGCTTTGCGACTTTGGTTCGGTCCGGCCGTCGTCCGACACGAACAGCAGCACCCGTCCGTCGAGCGGCTGCGCGCTTCGCACGGAGGGGAACGAGATCGCGAAGCGCACCGCGGCGGCGCTGCCCTGCCCGCGCATCCCCAGCGCACCAAGAGAAGCCGCGCCGAGGATGGCGATCAGGCAGCCGGCAGCCAGTGTCGAGCGCATGTCGCGTGCACCTCCAGTCGTCGCGCCGTGTGCGCGCACACGTTACCACGCCTGCAGCCGATCGCGCCGCAACAAGAACCTTCGCAGAGTGCGCGCAATGGCATACTGGTGCCGCTGATGACGTCCTCGTACGACTGCGACGTTGTCGTCTGCGGCGGCGGACCCGCCGGATCGACGGCCGCGGCCTTCCTCGCGCGGGCGGGCCGCCGCGTGGTCCTGCTCGAACGTGATCGTTTCCCGCGCTTCCACATCGGCGAATCGCTGCTGGCGTCGGTGAACGACGTGTTTCGCGCGATCGGCGCCGACGACCTGGTCCGCGCCGCCGGCTTCACGCAGAAGTGGGGCGCGACGTTCATGGCCGGGGACGGCAGCATCGAACGGTACCTCGATTTCGGGTCGGCTCCCGGCGTCGACGTGCCGCAGACCTGGCAGGTGCCGCGTGCGGCGTTCGACGAGCTGCTGTTGCGCCATGCGGCGGCGAGCGGGGCCGACGTCCGCGAGCAGCAGCGGGTCGTCTCGGTCGAGTTCGGCGCAGACGGCGTGGCGACGACCGTCCAGACGACGAACGGCACCGGCGGCGTGCGGACGCTGCGGGCTCGCGCAGTCGTGGATGCATCCGGTCGCGGCGCACTGCTGGGGCGCAAGTTCAACCTGCGCGTCGAAGAGCCGCGCCTCGCCAACGTCGCCATCTTCTCCCACTACTCCGGCGTGCCGCGGCCGGAGGGTCGCCGGTCCGGCGACATCCGCATCGTCGCGCGCGACGACCTCGGATGGTTCTGGCTGATTCCGATTTCAGGCGAGCTGATGAGCGTGGGGGTAGTTCTGCCGCGCGACGCGTTTCGCGCCTTCGCCGATCTCGAGCACGAGGCGATCCTCGAGCGCGCGATTGCCGACACGCCGGTGGTCGCGCAGCTGCTGGCCCACGCGCAGCGCGAGTGGCCGGTGCGCGTCGAGCGCGACTTCTCGTTCGGATCGCGCGCGTATGCCGGCGATCGCTGGGTGCTCGCCGGCGACGCCGGATCGTTTCTGGATCCGGTGTTCTCGACCGGCGTGGCGATCGCGCTGGAGTCGGGCCTCGAAGCCGCGCAGGCGATTGCTACCGGTCTGGCTGCGAACGATCTCTCGGCACGCCGGTTCAGAACCTTCGAACGCCGCCAGCGCGCGCGGTACCGGTCGTTCCGGCGCTTCGTCGTCGGGTTCTACACGCCGGAGTTCCGCGACCTGTTCTTCGACAAGGATCCGCCCGCGCGCATCTATCGCGCGCTCGCCACAGTGTTCGCCGGGTACTGGCGGCCGTCGCTGACGACGCGATTCTGGGTCCGCCTGTTCCTGATGCTCGTGCGGCTCCAGAAACGAATCGGCGTCGTGCCGCGACGCGGAACGCTCGCGGCACTTCCGTCAGTCAGGCGCGCGGACACCGTCCGGCTAAAGCCGGATACTACCGACGTCACCAGATCACGGTAGTGTCGCCTCGCACGAGTGTCCGGCTTTAGGCAGACCACGCTGCCGTAGTGTCGCGCTTTAGCCGGACCTTCCGTCGTGTCCGGCCTTAGCCGGACCATCCGTAGCGTCCCGCTTCAGCCGGACCATCCGTAGTGTCCCGCTTCAGCCGAACCGTGATCCCCGCTCCGACGGAAGCGTGTACTCGAACTCGTACGAATGCTTGGTGCCGTCGATCGTGATCGTCATCCTGCCGGCAAGGCCGACGAGTTGATCGGTGCCCGAATCCGGAACCGCGACGATAGCCAACTGAGCTTCTCCCCGCATCATCGTGGCGTTGTGCTGCAGGATGAACGTGCCTTTGCGGCCGTGCAACGTGGCCGTCACCTTCTCGAGCGCGACGTAGCCCGCCGAATCCTTCACGGCGGTCCCTGCGGTGAGCATCTGGCCCTTGCTCGTCCCTTCGAGATCGCCGTGATACTGCTTGTCGATGGACATCCGCCCGAGCGAGGGATCCGTCACCGCGTCCGACAGCGACGCGAGCCTGACGTCGAACGTTCCAGTCGCGCGTGTCACGATGCCGGCGCCAGCATGTTGGCGTCGCGGAAGATCACCCATCGGCCGTCAGGCTTCTTGCGCAGGATCGCCAGTGCCGGTCCGGCCAGCCGTGTCGGTTCGCCGGCATCGGGCGTGATCGTGACCTTGATCTGATTCCAGCAGTAGGCCCATTCGCCGAACACACGGACCTCTTCAACGACCACCGTGCCGTCGAAGCGGCCGCTGCGTTCCAGCGCGCGCGATGCCTCGGCAAACGGCGCCTTGCCGTGCATCGGCGGACGCCCGGCGCCGAGAAACACGACTTCCTCGTCGATCATCTCGAGCGTGCGATCGAGGTCTCCCGTCTTCGTCGCCTCCATCCACGTCGCGATCAGCGTGCGAATCGCCTGTTCGTCCGGCGTCACGTCAATCCGAGGCGCCACGCAGCAGTGTTTCGAGCCTGACGGCGGTTCGCAAGAGCCGAGCTTCTTCTCCGTGAGCCGCCGTCAGCTGCAGCCCGAGCGGCAGGCCGTGCGACACGGCCATCGGGATCGTGATCGCCGGAACGCCGAGCGTGGTCCACGATGCGTTCATGCTCGAATCGCCCGTCGACTCGAGGCCGAGTGGCGCCGGGCCGGTTGCCGCCGGCACCAGGATCACCGGCGTCGTCTTGTAGATCTGGGCGATGTGGGTCCGCGACGCCTCGACGAGCCGCCGCGTCTGATCGAGGGTCTCGACCGGAATCTGCAGACCTTCGCGGACGAGCGCGGCCATGTCCGCGAGCCGCTCGCCATACTCCTTGTAGCGCTGCTCGTGAAAGCGCGCGCCTTCGTAGAACATGATCGTGCGGTTCGCAGCAACCAGCGCCTCCAGCATCCTCGCGATGTCGATCGAGAGGATCGCGACGCCCGCCTTGCGCAGACGCGCGACAGTCTGCGCGAAGGCCGCAGCCATCGGCGGTTCGACTTTCGGCAGAGGGTCGGGCGCCGCGATCGGGAACTGCTCGGCGCGGCCGGTCTGGTGCCCCATCGTTTCCCAGAGTGCGATCATGTCGGCTGCCGTGTGCGTGAACAACCCGAGCGTGTCGAGGCTCTTCGCGAACGGCAGAACGCCGTCCATCGGCAGGAGACCGTAGGTCGGCTTGAAACCGGTGATGCCGCAGAACGACGCCGGTCGCAGTACCGAGCCACCGGTCTGGGTTCCGAGCGCGAACGGGATCATGCCCGCTGCGACCGCGGCGGCCGACCCGCTCGAACTGCCGCCCGGCGTATGCGCCAGATCGCGCGGGTTGCGCGTCGGCGCGGGTGTCCGGTACGCGAACGACGTGGTGTGCGTCTTGCCCATCACGACGCCTCCGCGCCCGCGCAGATCGCGCACGATGGCCGCGTCGGTGGTGCCGATCCGTCCGTTGTAGATCGGCGAACCGTACTCGGTGGCCAGGCCCTTCGTCTCGATGATGTCTTTCACGCCGAATGGAATCGAGGTGAGCGCGCCGCTGCCGACCGGTTTCTCCGGCGCCACCTGAACCCACGCGTGAATCCGCGTATCGAGCTCACCGATGCGAACGACGGCCGACGCCAGCGCCCGGTCACGCACCTCGCGGGAGGCCTGCCGCCAGTCGAGAAACGTGTCGAGGCGCGGCGATCCCGCGGCAGCGCGACGCAGCGCGAGCATCGGTGCGGCTATGCTGGCGGCAGAGCCGGCGAGAAAGGTCCGACGATCGAGACGCATTCCAAAAAATTTCAAATTCCTAATTGCGGGCGGCTACTTTCCCGGATGGTACTGCCGCTCGACGTGCTGCTCGACGTCGGCGCGATAGAACCAGACATCGCGCAGGTTGCCGGTGGCGTAACGCTCCGCCTGATCGCCGAAGTGCTTCGAGTTCGGATCCCCGCTCTCGCCTCCGGCCGTCACCGCCCTGGCGCGCACGCGGTCGCCGAACTCGACCACGGCGACGAAACTGTTGCCGGTGGTCCCGTACATCTTCTTCGTGCCGCGATAAGTACGCGCGCCGAACGAGGCCAGCGATCCCCAGCGCGCAGAGGTGAACGCAACCGGAATGCTCGGCTCGCGATCGTCGAACGGCTGGACCAGGGCGCCGTTGATCCGCTGATAACGATTGATCTCTCCCCACGGCGTCTTCCAGCGGCCGAAGTCGCCCTCGAGCCTGTCCACCGCCGCCGCGAGCGCCTGCAACAGTTGCTCAGGCGGCGCGTTCCTGCCGGCGTAGTCGTCGGCGGACATGCCTGACGCCCGCGCTTCGTCGTTGACGCGACGGCCGATCTCTTCACCCCAGTACACCGCGATCGAAGTCGGCACGGAGGAAGCGGACCACCGCCGATCCCACGACTTGAGCATCGCGATCGGCTCGGCGAGCTTCGCTCTCAGCGGATTCGATCCGGGTACTGCGTCGTAGGCCTTGAGCAGCGGCGGCAGCGTCACGTCGAACTCCGGCAGGTAGCTGTCGTAGGCGGCCGCCACCAGCGAGTCGAGCGTGAAATCCTTCTTGCCGTCGAGGACCTTGATGGCGTGGACACCGCGTGGGTTCTCGCCGTTGCGCTCGACGTATTTCGGATAGCTGCCCTGCTTCGGACTGTTCGGCCCGGCGGCCGTCCACGGCCAGTTGTTCGTGTTGTACAACCAGCCGTTCGGCGGGTTCAGCAGCCCCGGCGTCTCGTCGATCGACAGGACGCCGTTCCACTCCGTCGCCGGATCGCTGCCGTCCACCGGTTTGGTCCAGTCGAACTTCGTGTCGCGCCTCGGGATGAAGTTCGAGTGGAAGTAGGCGATGTCGCCGTCGGCGTCGGCGAAGATCGTGTTGTTCGACGAGTTGGTGTGGAGCTCCATCGTGTCGCGGAACGCCTTGTAGCTCCTCGCTTTCGTCCGCGAGTACGACTGCTGCAGCGCCTTCAGCGGCTCCTGCATCAGCCGGACGCTCACCCACTTGCCGTCCGCCTCGCGGACGATCGGACCGTGATCCGTACGGAAGACCGTGAACGTCTTCTGAGCCAGCGCGCCGTTGCTCTTGTACGGAACCGTGATCGCGCTCGTCGTGATCGGTCGCTCCTCGCTGCCGTACTGGTAGAAGAAGCGATCGCCTTTCCTGAGGATGGTCTCGAGATACTCGTCGATGTTGTCCACGCCGCTCGAGGTGTGCATCCAGCCGGCGCGGTCGTTGAAGCCCTGGTAGATGAAGAACTGTCCCCACGTCAGCGCGCCGTAGGCGTTGAGGCCTTCGTCGCTCACCATCTGCGCCTCGGCGCGAAAGAAGAACGAGGTGTGCGGGTTGATCAGCAGCAGCGAGTGCCTGCCGACGCTGTTCGATGGGGCGACGGCGGCGCCGTTCGACCCGGTCGGCTCGACGTAGGCGGGCGGCAGCGGCTCGGCCGACGCGCTGGCCTTCGGCGCGGCGCCATAGAACTTCTCGAGCTGTGTCAGGTTCACGCGCTCGATGTCGCCGCCAATGCTCCCCTCGCTGAAGGTCAGCGCCATCCACGGCTCGAAATGCGTGATGACCCTGGGCTTCACGTTCGGATGCGTGTGCAGGTAATAGTTGAGGCCGTCGGCCCATGCGTTCATCAGCGGTTTCAACCACGCCGGCGCCTTGTCGTACTGCGCCTTCATGTCGTCGGGCGCGATGAACAGCTTCATGCGCAGGTCGCGCCAGATCTCCGCCTCGCCTTCGGCCTCGGCCAGGCGGCCCATCGAGTTCAGGTAGTTGGTCTCGACGCGGTTGAAGTCGTCCTCCGCCTGCGCGTAGATCACGCCGAACACCGCGTCGGCGTCGGTCTTTCCGTAGACGTGCGGAATGCCCCAGGTGTCGCGGATGATGGTGATGTTCTGCGCCTGTTTCTCCCAGGCGGCGGCGTCCTTGTCGGGAGCCGCCTGCCCCACGCACGACGTGCAGGCGACCACGGCGATGAGCATGAACGTTCGCATGAGTTCTCCCTGAATCGCAGTGGGCGGATGGTAGCACGCTCACCAATGGCCAATGGCCAATGGCTGATGGCTGACGGCGAATGGCCGGCACCAACCATCAACGTGGCCATGAGCCATCAGCCCTTGGCCGTCAGCCATCTTTACGCTGCAGGAATTCGACAATCAGCGCGCTGACCCGCTCGGGCTGCTCCTGCTGGACCCAATGTCCTGCGCCGTCGACGAAATGCGTCGCCACCATCCGCGTGCACGCGGTCTTCTGCATCCGATCGAGCGCGCCTGGATTCTGATACGCGCCCCAGTCGCTCCGGCCGGCGATGAACATCGACGGCTGATCGATCGTGCGGCCGGCGAACACCTGCAGATCGCCGTTGAACCGCCCGCTCGACCCGACGCGGTACGACTGCAGGCCGCCCTGAAATCCGGTGCGTCCGTACTCCGTGCTGTAGACTCGCAGCTCTTCGTCCGGCAACCACTTGTTCGCGGCGATCGCCGACGCGGACGGCATCTCCGGCGCGACGGTCTCCGCCATCCCCTTGTCGAGATCCATGACGTAATAGCGCGGCATCTTCGCCCACTCGACTGCCGTCCTCGCGGCCAGCGGCGCCGGGTGATTCTCTTTCCAGTCGGCGCTCTTCATGTGGTAGTAGCCGCGCAGGAACGCATGCAATCCCTGTGGCGCATGCCACATGTTGTCGTTCGCTTCGCGCGTCGAGTAGTAGCGCTGATAGTACTTGCGGGGCGGCGAGAGCTTCGCCAGATCGTCGAACAACGTGTCGGCCGGCGGCGCCGCCGCAGCCGGCGGCGCGGCGTCCGCGGTGTTGAACGGGAGCGCCGGCGTACCGGCAAATGGCGCGCTCATCAGCACGGTCGACCGGAAGATGTCGGGCCGGATGACCGAGCACCACGCCGCGACCGGCGATCCGAAGTCGTGACCGACGGCGGCGGCGATCGATCGGTAGCCGAACGCAGCCACCAGCGCCACCATGTCACTTACTTCGTTCAGCGTTCGCCACGGGCTCAGGTCGTCGTCGAACTTCACGCTGGTCCCGCCGGTGCGGCCGTAACCGCGCAGATCCGGCGCGATGACGTGATAGCCGGCTGCCGCGATCGGCGCCATCACCTTCCGCCAGCTGTAGGCGAGCTCCGGGAATCCGTGTACCAGGAGGACTGCCGGACGGCGTGTGCCGTCGTATCCCGCCTCGAGCACGTGCATCCGGATGCCGTTGACGCTGTTCGCGAACCGCGCCCGCACCCCGCGCGGCAGCACCGATGACGGCAGCGGCGATGCGTCAGCGGACGGCGGTGCCGGCGGTTGCGCACGAAGGCGCGATCGCATCACCGCCGGGGCGAGCACGCCGAGCGACCCGATCAGCTGACGGCGCGTCATGGTGTGCATGCGTCACCTCACGGTTTCGTCGAATGACCCGATCGGATCGACGTCGATCGGCACGTCGTGCACGGCGTCGAGCGCCGTTTTCAGCGCCGGCGGCACGACGTCGTACTTCGTGAACCACGCCTCGGCGCGCGCGCGATCGCCGGTCGCCTCCTGCTCGAGGAGCTCCTGCGCGAGCTTCTGAATCGCGCCGGGGATCTTCGCGTAATCCACGCCGTAGCGTCCGCCGCTCGTCGTGATGGCGCCCTGCGACGCGAGGTAGTTGAACTCCATCATCTCGGCGCGGCCATGCGCTTCGCCGGTGCCGAACCGGATGGTGCGGAAGATGCCGGCGACGTAGGACGCGTAGTACTCCTCGAGTCGCTCTTTTTTCAGCGCGCCCTCGTCGACGAGCCACTTCAGCGCGAACATCCCGACCACGTCGGCCTTGGCCTCTTCGAGGCCGGAGTAGCTGCCGGCCATCGCCTCCCGGATGGTCGTCTGGCGGCCGTCGCGGCGTGCGAACGCCGGACCGAGGCCGTGACAGATCTCGTGCATCACGGTCGACGCCAGGTAGCCCCCGGCTGACGCCTGCTTCGCCTGTGCGGGATCCATCAGCTGCGCGGCGAGCGGCAGAATCACCTCGTTCACGCGCGCGTCCATGAAGTTCTTGAAGAAGATTTTCTTCGTGCCTTTCTCCGCGTGGATGCGCGGATCGTTCGGCAGGTTGTCGGCGACGGCCTGATAGCCGTGCCGCAGATCGCCCGATCGAAACGGCGTGTCCATCACCTCCATCGGAGTGACGTGACCGCGCACGTCCGGGCGATCGGCGGCGGCGAGCGGCAACGCCTCCTGAATCTCCGGCACCCATCGCTCGTAGAGCTCGAGGTTCCTGCTCTCGGGTTCGTTGCGGATCATCACGGCCGCGCCGTAGGACGTCTTCACGCCGAGCAGATCGTCGAGGTAGGTTTCGTACGGCGCGAAGATGACGTCGATCTTCGGGCTCTTCAGATCGACCCACGCGAGGTCGCTCGGATAGTAGTCGTCCGACAGCAGCGCGTCGGCCCGCAGCCGGAGAAACCGCGCGAACGGGGCGTCCGGCGACAGATCCGCCGCCTTTCGCAGCGCGTCGCCGGCGGCGGTGAGGAACGGCGCGAATTCCTCGTGGTACTTGCGCGTCGTCAGCGCGGCACCGTTGCGGCGGACGACGGTGTAGGGATCGAACAGTGCCGGCTTTGCGTCCGGGTGAGCCTTCACATAGGCGTCGACGTGAGCGCGGGTCAGGTCGGTTGGATAGAGGAAGTGGCCCGGCGGCATCTTCTGCGTGCCGATGAACGGAGCGTTTTCGCGGACGAGATCCCAGCGGCTGCCATTGATGAACAGGTAGTGGCGCACGCTCTTCGCGCGCGGCGTGGCGTTCGACGCGAGCGCGGTGTACAGCGACAAGCCGACCGGATCAGTCTGCCGCCAATAAATGCTCTCGAGCGCGCGCGAGGCGGCGACGAGCTGATCGATCATCTGACGCTCGCGATCGTTCAATCGCGACGCATCGAAGGGCATTCGGACCGGCTTGAATTGCGCGATGCGCGCGTCGAGGTCGAGGACGGCGGTCTTCAGCATCGCCGCGGCGTCGACGGCGGGAAGATCGGTCGCCGGCGCGGCGCCACGCTGTCCGCCCGTCACCGCGGCGGCGACGAGCAGCGGCAGGATCAATCCAGGATGTCGTTTCATGAGTGACGACCTCTTTGCCCCGCCAACCCAATGGCCGAGCCGGCACTTTTTTCACAGGGGGGTCGGGAACCGTTTCGCGATCAGGTGCGTTTTCCACAGGGGGTCGGGAATCGTTTCTCTCAAACCAGCCCGTTTGAAAGCAGTTCCCGACCCCCTGTCGGCAACCAGGACTTCCCCACCCTCAGGGGCGTTCCACTCAGCCGCCGCCGTCGCTGACCGATTGTCATGTGTTGAGAGCGCGCTGACAATCACCGCGCCCTTTTTTCTGGGGGTGACCTGCCAAAGCGAAATCGGGTCGACGCGTTTCTCTCGTACTCGTCCCCGGACGTCGCCATGGCCGTCGAACCGAGGCAGGCCCTCGAAGCGCGCGGTCTGCGCGCCTGGTTGGACCGCGATGAAATCCGGCCAGGAAATCAGTTCGTCGCTGACATCGAAGGGCGCTGGAAACGTGCAAGTCGTACCTGCTCCTCGTCTCGCCGAACGCCGTCAGGTCGCAATGGGCGGCTGAAGGGTACCAGCCGCGGCGCGTTCGGCATGACGGCGTCGCACGCGGAAAGCTCGCACGGCTGACCTTCCTCACCAGCTCGCGGACTCTCGGCGAGGCCGCGCTGCCTGACAGCTTCGGTTCCTACACTCAGCCCGACATCCTGCGAATCTGGTTGCGGCGCAAGAACTACTTCTTCCGCGAGCGGATCGCCGTCCGAACCCGTGACTGTAGCGACAGCGGGGGTCTGGAATTGTTGCAATTTCTGCAAGGGGACAAAACGATTCCCGACCCCGTGTGGAAAACGAAAACGGTTCCCGACCCCCTGTGGAAAACTACGCGGTCCCGCGGCTCGCGAGCGCACGTTTGACGCGCTCGGGCGTGAACGGCACTTCGCGGATCCGGACGCCGGTCGCGTCGAAGATCGCGTTGCCGATCGCGGCGGCGACGATCGTGATCGCGGTTTCACCGGCGCCAGAGGCTTCGACGTCCGGCGTGTCGACCAGGACACTCTCGATCGCCGGCGTCTCGATCCCGAACGGCAGGCTGTGATACGTGCGCCAGTCGACCGACGTAATCGCGCGATCGTCCCACGTCACCTCTTCGCCGAGCGCTCGGCTCAGCCCCTGCAGCGCACCACCTTCGAGCTGATTGCGCATGCCGTCCGGGTTCGTGATCGGACCGCAGTCCTGCGCGACGACGAAGCGCTTCGGCATGATGCGACCGGTGGTCTGATCGATCGCAATCTCGGCGACCATCGCGACGTAGCCGTTGTCACCCTCGTAGAGAACGCAGGAGATACCCCGGCCTGTTGCGACGCCGTCCCGCGACGCGTTCGGCCGGGGTGACGGCCGTGCCTCCCATGCCGCCCCTTTTGCCGCCGCGCTGACCACGGCTTTCAGCCGCGCGTCACTCAGGTGGCGCAGCCGATACGCGACCGGATCGACCTTCACCCGCGCCGCGATCTCGTCGAGGAAACACTCGTGGGCAAACGTGTTCTGGAGCCGCGACGGCGACCGGAGCGGACCCGTAAAGAAGGGCGACGCCACCGTATGGGTGAGGACGCGCTCGCTTGCGATCGTTCCCGCGCCGCCCGCTCTTCGCGCAACCCGGCCCGAGACGTACGACGGCGCAGCGTTGCTGCCGTTGCGGAACTCGCCGGTCGGCTCCGCGGCCTGCGCTGGACGAAACGGCTGCGGCTCGAACCCCGCGAGCACACCGGTGATCACGTTGCCGGGGCGGTCGTAGCCGGGGCGACCTCCCCGCGTCGGGAACCACGCCTCGTAGTCCCAGCCGACAATCGTTCCGTTCGCATCGACGCCCGCCCGCTGATCGACAACGTAGGCGTAGCCGTAGTTCTCCCACGCCATCTCGTCCTTGCGCGACAACTGCACGCGGACCGGCTTTCCAACCGCCTGTGACAGGAGCGCTGCATCGAAGGACACGGTGTCCGCGCCGTTCAAACCGTAGCACCCTGCCCCGCGCGTGAACACAACGCGGACGGCATCCGGCTGCAGGCCGAGCAGCGTCGCGACCCCGTTGCGCGTCGGGTACGCGGACTGCGTCGCCGACCAGACCGTCGCCTTTCCGTTCTGCACGTCTGCGACGGCACACGACGAGGCGATCGAGCCGTGCATCTGGTACGGATGCAGATACGTCGCCTTGATGACGGTCGCCGCCTTCGCAAGCGTCTCATCGACGTCGCCCGAATTGACGACGAACGCGTCGCGCGACGGCTGCTTGCGGAGGTAGTCGTAGTAGTCGCGCTGCGGCGGGAGCGGAGGCGCGGCCGTCCACGTCGCTTTCAGCTTCGCCGCGGCCTGCATCGCCTGCCACGGCTTCTCGGCCACCACGCCGACGAAGTTTTTCCTGACGACCACCTTCACGACCCCGGGCACGCCGCGCACGGAGCTCTCGTCTACCTGCTCGAGCGTCGCGCCGACCGCGGGCGGGCGGACGACGGCGCCATGCAGCATGCCCGGCACGTGCACGTTGTGCACGAACTCGAACGTGCCGGTCGCCATCGCGGTCATGTCGAGCCGCTTGACCGGCTTGCCCATGACGGTCCAGTCGCGCTCGGCCTTCCGCTTCGCGGTGCGATCGAGCTGGACGCTCAACTTCCGGCCGGCGACGAGCTCGCCGTAGGTGACGCGCCTCGATCGATCGATGCGCACGCTGATCGCGCCGTCCGCCGCCGCGAGCTGATCGACCGGCGTGCCGAGCCGGACCGATGCAAGCTTGACGAGCGCCTCGCGCGCCGTCGCGGCGGCGAGTGCGAGATTGCCCTCGTTGAAGTTGGTCGGCGTGGACTGGCTGCCGGAGGTCGTTCCCTGGTCGGGGCACACCTCCGTGTCGCACATCGTCATCTTGACGCGTTCGAGCGGCACGGCGAGTTCCTCGGCGACGAGTTGCGCCTGCGCGGTGAGCATGCCCTGCCCGAGCTCGGCCTTGCCGGTGAACACCGTGACGCTGCCATCAGCCGCGATCGCGATCCAGGAGTCCACCTGCGAGGGATCGATGTGTGAGGCGCGCGTGCCGAACTGCCCCTGCGCGAGGCCGATCCGCTCGGCGATCGACGCCGCGCTGAAGGAGACGACGAGCGCGCCGGACGCCTTGAGAAAGTCTCGACGTTTCATCACGCCTTCTCCGCTGCGTAGCGCTTGATCGCTTTCCACATCCGCGCGTGCGTGAAGCAGCGGCACAGCACGGAGGACGTCGCCTGCTGCAGCTCCGCGTCGCTGGCTCTGGGGTTCTGGTCGAGGAGGGCCTTGGCGGTGAGGATCACGCCGCTCAGGCAGAAGCCGCACTGCGCCGCCTGCTCGTCGATGAACGCGCGCTGGATCGGATGCGGGCGCTCGGGCGTGCCGAGCCCTTCGAGGGTGACGATCTCGGCGTCGCCGACCGTCCCGACCGGCGTCACACATGTCCGCACGGCGCGGCCGCGCACGATCGCCGTACACGAGCCGCACTGGCCGAGACCGCAGCCGAATTTCGGTCCGCGAAGCGAGAGGTCGTCGCTGAGCACGTAGAGCAGCGGCGTGGTGGGATCGACGTCGATGGTATGAGCTCGGCCGTTGACGTGAAGCGTGATGGCGCTCATTCCCGGATTATAGGCGCTTCAGAAACGTCCGGAGCCGGGCGGCCCGCTCGAGCGGCATCGGTCGTCGGCAGACTCGTATCATGGCGCGCGATTGTGCCACGATGAGCCGACCCTCATGCCGAACTCGACGCCCGAGCTGATCGTCCTTCACGAACATCCCGAGTGGCAGAAGCCGCTCTTCGCAGCGCTGCAGCGCAGAGGCGTGGCCTACGAGGCCTTCGATCTCACGCGCGCAGCGTTCAGCAACGCCGATCGTCCCCGCGCGCCGCTCTACTTCAACCAGGCGAGCCCGAGCGCGTACATCCGCGGCAACACGCGCGCGGTGCCGTTCGCTCTCGCCTACATGCGGTCGCTCGCCCTGCTCGGCGCGCGCGTCCTGAACGGCGCCGACGTCTTCGCGCTGGAATTGAGCAAGAGCGCGCAGGCGACGCTGCTCCGTACGCTGGGCATCGACTGCCCACGCTCGATCACGTTCAACGACGTGTCGGCGCTGCAGGCCCACGCGGCCACGATTCGCTGGCCGGCGCTGCTCAAGCCGGATCAGGGCGGCAGCGGGGCGCGGATACAGGTGGTCGAGTCGCTCGATCAGATAGCAGCGATCTTCGCCAGCGACCCCGACCTGTGGCTGCCCGACAATCTGTTCCTGCTCCAGGAGTACCTGCCGCACGATCCCGATCGCGGCATCGTCCGGCTCGAGTTCCTCGGCGGCGAGCTGCTCTATTCGATGCGCGTGGTCACGCACGGACGTTTCAACCTGTGCCCGTCGCCGATCTGCAACCCGGATACGGGATCGGGTTCGTGCGAGGTGCCGCCTCCGGCCGCCGTCGAGGCGCCGCCGGTCGAGTTCCATCCGTTTCCACAGGTGCCGCGCGACGCCGTGGCGGCGGCGACACGAATCGTGCGTGCCGCGAAGCTGGACGTCGGAGGGATCGAGTACCTGGAAACGGACGAGGGTCGCCGCGTGTTCTACGACATCAACGCGAACTCGAATCTGCGCCCCTCGGTCGCCGCCGCATTCGGCTTCGACCCGTTCGAGCGCGTCGTCGATTTCCTGGAGACGCTCGTAGGATCACGGTCCGCTTGAACGCGGACACTTCCGCTCGAAGGTCTCACC